>JAIRTF010000079.1 GCA_031255075.1 Bifidobacteriaceae bacterium
GTTGATTCCGGGTGGGATGTTCTTGCACCAACCGGCCAACACCACCAAGCCGAGCAGCGGCACCAGCCACCACCAGTGGACGGTTGCGTCTATATCCATGTGGTCAGGCATCAGGCCCAGCGTGAACGGGCCGTATTGGCTGATAGGGCCAGCTGCGCCCTGGGCCATGGCGACACCTATGTAGACCACAATGGCGAGCAGTATTCCTGCTGCCCGTCCAAACAGCCACACCCCCACAATGGCGAACAACACAACTGTCACGCCATTCAAAGTGGGCAACAGTCCGGTACTGATCGGCTCTTGCAGGCGGAGCGCCAGCCGGACTTGGTGGAGGCCGGCTACAAGTGCGGCGACGGCCACGGTGGCCAGATTCTGCCCAATGACTAGTAGCCGTAACCGGCGGCCCGCTAACACGTCGATGTACAAGGTTTTCGGTACTGCCCAGGGGAGGCAGACCAGTCCTGTCAATACGGCCAGGTAGTCGCCTGGAGGCAACGGGCGCGGCGCGTATGAAGACACCATAGGGACCTCGATCATCAGCTCGGGCCAGAACAGCGAAGCCAGGAGGCCAACGGCTAGAACGTACGCCGGGACACCGAGTCTCCGGGCGGCGATGGCTGACCTTGCGGCCGGCAAGATGGCTTTCATTGTGGGCCTTGCCCGTCATAGGAACAGTTGGTGAGGGCGTCCACGTTGGCGGCATACCAGGCCCTGATGGCGTTGTCCGGTGCGCTCCGCAGACTCTCTGAGGGCAATCCGCCGCCTACCTGGTCGAGGAAATCGGGGTCCTGGGCAAACCATAGGCTTAGTGCAAAAGACCAGTCGAGCGCAGTCTCGCTAATTGGCCTAGTACCGCATTGCCGGAGTCCTCCCAGATTCGCGGCTACTTCGCGTTCGAGGGGCGGCCGGCCCGTCAAGGCGGCAGGCACCTCAACAACCTCCGAATCAGTCGCGTTGGGGTCATAGCCGGCGCTCCGCGCTCCGCGACGGGTCGCTACAACCTTCAGCGATTCGGGCCAAGTACCGGCCCGCTGGGCCACACGTTCGGCCGCGTCTGCGATGGCCGGCAGCAGCGGCGCTTCTTCCTGGGCCACGCAAATGGGGACTCCGAAGGATCCGTCTACGCAGACCGGCGCGGTTGGCTGATCCAAGGCAAGGGTTGGAGTATCAACTGACCCAAGTGCTATTCCCCCAACGGTGACCGCACAGACCGCCGCAACAGCTATGGCGGCCTTAACCCTGGAGCCTCCGGTTTTCAGCCTCTGTTGGGACAGCCCAACCAAGGCCAAGGAAGCAGCCAGAATGAACCACCAGCAGATGATCACTGCCCACATCGGGTAGACAAACCGCTGATGATCAAGAGACTGGGCCCACACGAACAGGAATTCGCTCCCCCCATCCCTGCGAAACTTTGCCAGCGTGGCGCCGTAGACAATCGGCAGAACCCCAATAGCTGTCACGGAGGCGGCCAAAGCCAACAGAACAGTGTGCCAACGAGGCACGGCCGTGCCAACAGCGAACCCCAGACAGGTCATAGTCAACAAAATTCCCAGGCCAATGGTCAGTTCGCTTGGGTAGAACACGCCGCCGTCTGCCCTGAGCAGCCCGGGAAGAATGCCAACAGCCGCGCCAAGGCAATAGAAACCGCACCACCAGCCTCCGGCCAGCACCAACGTGCGGAGCGGTAGCACTGTGCGGACTCTGACCCCCGCCACCGGGGTCAGCAGTGAACCGGCAGCGGTGTAACGGTAGGCAATCCAACTGGCCGAGCAGGCTGCCACGAAACCAGACAGCACCACCGATTCGCGTGGCAACCCGGACAGCGTTGGCAGAGATATGTAGTGCCAGCCCCAAGACTTGGCTGTCCACAACGCTGTGATGACACCAATCACGGCGCCTGGTGCCAAGACAGCCAGCGGGGTGATGGGGAAGGTCGCCCTACGCAGCACGGGGAACCTCTTTATGCTGCCGTATCAGAGCTTGGTACCCCCGCTCAGCGGGGGAGCTGGGGTCATCTCCGGCGGGTGTCTGGTCGCCGAGGTCTCGCAGCGCGGCGCTGGGACCGTCAAACACAATCCTTCCGCCTAGCAACACCAGTACGCGTCCGTTGACCAGTATCGCGTCTTCCAACATGTGAGTTGACATGATCACGGTGCGGTCCACGCCAACCTCCGCCAAAGCCCGCCGGAACTCTAGCCGCACCTCCGGGTCCAGTCCTACTGTTGGTTCATCAAGCACCAACACTTCGGGTTCGTGGACCATCACAGTGGCTATGGCCAACCGTTGGCGTTGCCCGCCTGAAAGTGACTTGACGCGCCGGTCAGCCAGGTCTGCTATCCCCAGCAGGTTCAGCACTTGGGTGGTCTTGGTGGTCAGGGCCTTGGTTGCCACTCCTTGGGACCAGGCTGCGAACTGCACCGTCTCCGCGACCCGCATTGAACCCACCAAGCGGTAGCTCTGAGGCAGAACTCCAATGCGCCGCCGGGCTGCTTCACGCTCCTTACGGATAGACGTGTCATGGCCTTGGATAGTGACATGGCCGGACTGAGGAGTCCGAAAGGTGCCGGCAAGCGACAGTAAGGTCGTCTTGCCGGCACCATTGGGCCCCAACAGCGCGTGAACACCAGTGCCTAGCTGGAGGGATACGTCGTTCAGCACCGGCCTCTTCCCATACCCGAAAGAGACGTGCTCAAACTTCATGGCGGTCATGTTCCCCACATCCACTCTTTTCTGCTTGCGCGTTTTGTTGATTGGGGCGACCGGTCGAGGAAGGCTTCCGAGTCTATCAGCCGGCCAGTTCAGGAATCTGAGCCCCGGTTTCTAGGTGGAAGTGCAACACCCCTTAGGTTGTGGTTGTTCACATCACGACCTGGTGGGGGAGAGGCGGCTCCAGGGCGGTGGGGTACGCCCTTCCGGGGTTGACGGGGCCGTGGACATGGGCTGTGTGGTTTGGAACGGATGGGCGAGAAACGCACATTGACACTACTGTGCTAAGTAATGTTCAATTGATACCGCAAACACACGTTTTATAGAGGAGGTGAAGTAAATGGCACTGCCGTTGGCGGTTTCGGCGGGACATGGAGCCCAAGTTGGTGTGCTGGACCGTGCGCGGCAGGCGTTGCGCGCCGCTGAGGCCAGGGCTGGCGTGACGGCCATCCGGGGTGGCCGCGGCGCCAAAGGATGTGCCAGCTCTTCCCGCCTGAAGCTCCGGCAAGCCGCCTTGAGTCAGCTGGCTGATGCGGTGGCCCCACGGTTTGTCCCCGGTACGGTTGCGCAGGTGACAGGCTCAACAGCAGCTCTGTGGGCGGTGGCTGGGGCGGTTATGGGATCAGAAGATTGGTGTGCGGTGGCGGGACTGCCAGGCGCCGGTCTGCTGGCCGCCGAAAGCGCTGGGCTGGTGCTGAGTCGCACAGTGTTGGTGCCACAGTGGGGTGACCGGCCGCCCCGGGTTCTGGCTGCTTTGGTGGACGCCTACGGTTTGGTTGTAGCCGGCGGCCTGAAATTGACAGCTGGTGACATGCGGCGCATCGAAGCCCGTTTGCGGTTCACCCAAGGCCGGTTGGTGGTGGCCGGCAGATGGACTTTGGCGCCAGTGGTAGTTGATGTAAAGCAGCTGATCACCGCAGCTTTAGGCGAAAACCAGCGGCCAGTTGGAGAGCCGTTGGTAGACGCGGATTTGGTGCTCAAAGGCGGGTTTGGCAATGGCATTGATTGACCACCTGCTGGTAGCCCAAACCCAAGATGGTTTGGGGGAGGGTGCCGCGGCATCGCCCCCCAAACGGCGTCTGTTGGCAGTTTGGATACCAGACTGGCCGGCGGCGGCGGCAATCAAAGTGGGGGCAGCGCCCACTGATCAGCCCGTGGTAGTAGCGGATGCGCGCCGAGTCAAAGCCGTCAGCGCCCCAGCCCGGGCGGCCGGCGTCAGACGCGGCATGAAACGCCGCACCGCCAGTTCACTGTGCCCAACTGCCGTGATAGTTGCCTCAGACTTGACCCGAGATGCCCAAGTGTTCGAAGAAGTCGCCATATTGGTACATTCACTGGTACCTGGTGTGGAATTGTTGCGGCCAGGGCTGTTGTTGTGCCCCGCGGTTTACGCCAGCCGCTACCACGGAAGCGACGAAGCCCTGATGGAACATCTGCTCACAGAGGTGGCTGCCAACACTGGCGTTGAATCATGGGTCGGTGTTGCCGACGGGCTGTTGGCCGCCATCCTGGCTGCTCGCGACGGTTTGGCCATCCCGCCAGGCGAATCGCCAGACTATCTGGCGGGGCGGCCGCTGCGTGATTTGGGTGTTGCCCTTCAGGGCACAGCCCATGGAGAAGACCTGGATGTGCTGATGGACCTACTAGGCCGGCTGGGTATCAGAACACTTGGCGACTTCGCCTCACTGCCCACCCATAACGTGACCGAACGGTTCGGCTCGCTGGGGGTGTGGGCCCAACGGCTGGTCCGCGCCGAAGATGTGGTTCCCCAAGCCGGTCACCGGCTACCCCAAGAGTTCAACACCTGGGTGGATCTGGATCCGCCACTGAACCGATTGGAGCTGGTCCAACCAGTCGCCGCCAGGCTGGCAGAAGAGCTTCACACCATGTTGGTAGCCCACGGTCAAACATATGATCGGTTACGTATTAGAGCCACAACTGAAACATGCGAACAATTGGAACGCACCTGGCGGTTGGAAGGGGTTGATTCCAATGGGGTGGCAGATAGAGTGCGGTGGCAATTGGAAGGCTGGCTAAACGGTCGCAGTGGTTTGGCACCGAGTGGGCCATTGACCCGGCTGATGCTGGAAGCCGAAGAAGTCCACCCCGCTGGAGTCGGTTCAACCAGACTGTGGGGAGCCGGCAGCAACCATGCCGCGGTGCGGGCGGTGCGCGGTGCGGACAGAGTCCACACCATATTGGGCGGCCAAGGTGTCTACCAACCAGTTGCCCAAGGCGGTCGCGATCCGCGAGAACGCATCAGACTGGTGGGCTGGGGTGATGAAACCATCCCATTGCGCCCGTCAGACCGTCCCTGGCCAGGTGCTATCCCTGATCCGCCGCCCAGTTTGGTTCCAGCCCAGCCGCCGGCTGTCGAGTTGACCGACCCCCAAGGCCAAGCCATTGAAGTCAACTCAGCTTTGGAACTCAGCGGCTGTCCAACCAGACTTGGGCGGAACAGGATCAAAGGATGGGCCGGCCCTTGGCCGGTGGTGGAGCAATGGTGGTCACGTCAAGCCAAACGGTGTGTCTACTTGCAAGTCCAAGTTGAGGCAGACAACCGCGAAAGGGCCGCCCTGTTGGCTTGCGAAGGTGGGCGGTGGCGCCTGGAAGGTCTCTATGACTGACTACGCCGAACTCCACGCCCACAGCGCCTTCAGCTTCCTGGACGGCGCCAGCCAACCAGCTGACTTGGCCTACCGGGCTGCCGAATTGGGACTCAGTGCCATGGCCTTGACAGATCATGACGGTCTTTATGGTGTGGTGCAGTTCGCCTCCGCGGCCCGCGAAGTGTCCCTGCCCACCGTTTTCGGCTCCGAACTGACCCTGGACGCCGGTGAGGAACAACCCGGCGCAGATGACCCGGCAGGAACCCATTTGCTGGTGCTGGCTCGCGGTCCCACCGGCTATCAGCGGCTCAGCCGGACCATTGCCCAGGCCTACCTGACGGTGGGAGAAAAGGGACCGCCCCGTTACAACCTTGAAGACCTGGCCGCCGGAGCGGCCGGGGAATGGTTGGTCCTGACCGGTTGCCGCAAAGGAGCTGTCCGCCAAGCCCTGACCCGGGGTACTCCCGGACCTGGTGGGCGGATCGGTGCGGATGGAGGAGCCGGCGGCGATGGGCACACCAGTCGGCGGGGACGGGCCGGCGCGGCTTGGGAACTTGACCGGCTGGTGGCACTGTTCGGTGCGGACAACGTGGCAGTAGAGGTGACCGATTCAGGCACACCAGCTGACCGGCAACTAGTTGAAACCCTGGCCGGTCTGGCAGCCGCCAAACACCTCCCACTGGTCGCCACCGGCAACGTTCACTACGCCCACGCCGGGGAATTCCCGCTGGCCAGCGCCATGGCAGCGGTCCGCGGCCGGCGCAGCCTAGAAGAAATGGACGGCTTCCTACCGGCCGGTCCGGTCGCGGCATTGCGATCACCCGCCCAAATGGCACGCCGCCTGGCCTACTGCCCAGGAGCCGTCCAAACAGCGGCGGCCATCGGTGCTGAATGTGCCTTTGATCTGAAACTGATAGCCCCCGCTTTGCCACCGGCCAACGTACCCCCTGGGCATACCGATGCCAGCTGGCTCCAAGAACTGACCTGGCGCGGCGCCACGGAACGCTACGGACCCCGCAGCCCGGCCACCGCCAAGGCCTACGCCACCTTGGAACACGAACTGCGAATCATTGAAGACCTGGGCTTCCCCGGGTACTTCCTGATCATGCATGAGATAGTCCAGTTCTGCAAAGACCAAGGCATCTTGTGCCAAGGGCGGGGGAGCGCCGCCAACTCCGCGGTCTGTTACGCCCTGGGAATCACCGCAGTTGACGCGGTCCGCTACGGGCTGCTGTTTGAACGTTTCCTGGCACCTGAACGGGAAGGCTACCCAGACATAGACCTGGACATTGAAAGCGGCCGGCGCGAAGAAGTGATCCAGCACGTCTACCGCCGCTACGGGCGGGAACGGGCCGCCCTGGTGGGCGCTGTGATCAGCTACCGGCCGCGATTGGCGTTGCGGGACGCTGCCCGGGCCTTGGGTTATGACATAGGTCAACAAGACGCCTGGTCCAAACAGATCGAAAGATGGGGGCACCTACGCCGCGGCAAAATCAACTACCTGCCCTGGGGCCGGCGGGACGCGGTACCGGTGGATGCGGATGATGACCTGAAAGGCATCCCACCAGACGTTCTGGCCTTGGCCGAAAGTTTCATGAAACTGCCCAGACACCTGGGCATTCACCCGGGCGGCATGGTCTTGGCGGACAAACCGGTGATTGACGTTTGCCCAGTCCAGTGGGGCCGGATGGCAGACCGCTCAGTGCTCCAATGGGACAAGGACGATGCCGCCGAGGCCGGCTTGGTCAAGTTTGACCTGTTGGGTCTGGGCATGTTGGGCGCCATCCGGGTGGCCTTCGAGGAGATCGAACGGGCCGAAGGCAAACGCTGGGAAATGCACACCATCCCCTCCGAACAAGTCGAGGTCTACGACCTGCTGTGCGCAGCGGACACGGTGGGTGTGTTCCAAGTCGAATCACGGGCCCAAATGGCTACCCTGCCAAGGCTCCGGCCCCGGCGGTTCTACGACATAGTCGTAGAAGTGGCTTTGATCAGGCCAGGCCCCATCCAAGGTGGATCAGTCCACCCGTACATCAACCGTGTGCGGGGACGCGAACCCGTTACCTATGACCATGAACTGGTCAAGCCCGCCTTGGAACGGACCCTGGGTGTGCCACTGTTTCAAGAACAGCTCATGCAAATGGCCATCTCCGCCGCCGGTTTCTCCGCCGGCCAAGCCGATCAACTCCGCCGCGCCATGGGCTCCAAACGTTCAACTGAACGCATGGAGGCCCTCCGGGGAGCGTTGATGGCCGGCATGGCTGAACGCGGCGTTCCAGCTGAGGCGCGGGAGAAGATCTACACCCAACTGAAAGGCTTCGCAGATTTCGGGTTCCCCGAATCGCATTCGTTCTCCTTCGCGCTGCTGGTCTACATCAGCGCCTGGCTGAAGGTGTTCCACCCGGCGGCCTTCTACGCGGCCATCTTGGCTTC
>JAIRTF010000037.1 GCA_031255075.1 Bifidobacteriaceae bacterium
CCCAGAACCGCGTTCCAAATGAATCACCGCGCCCAAGGCAGCCGCCGCCTGAACGGCCACGGTGTGGCGATCCATATCCGCCAACGAGCCCAGAGCCGCCAGCCGGGCCGGCACATCAGCACAAGAGTTGGCGTGGATGGTGGCCGCAGAGCCCTCATGCCCCGTGTTCAGAGCCGTCAACACTTCCCTGACCTCCTGGCCCCGGCATTCGCCCAGCACAATCCGGTCTGGCCGCATCCGCAGCGACTCGCGGACCAGCTCGGTCAGCGACACCAGCCCCCGGCCCTCAGCGTTGGCGCCGCGCGCTTCAAGCCGCACACAATGCGGGTGACTGGTGATGATCTCCGCCGCCTCCTCAATCACCACGATCCGCTGCGAAGCCGGCGCGATTGACACCAGAGCCGCCAACAGAGTGGTCTTGCCAGACCCAGTGGCGCCAGAGACCAGCAGATTTACCCGTTTGGCCACCAGTCGGTGGAGCAGATCGAAGCCGGTCTGATCAACCATCCCGCTGCCGGCCAAGTCATCCAGGCTGAGCCCTTCCCGCCGGAACACGCGGAAGGAAATCAACGGACCGCCGGGCGCCACCGGTGGCACCACGGCGTGCATCCGCACACCACCGGGCAAGTGGGCGTCCACCGTGGGTGCTGAATCGTCCAACCGCCGCCCTGCGTAGGCCGCCAACCGGACCGCCAAAGCCCGCACGGCCGCGGCGTCACCCAAGTGCAGAGCCACCCGGCGCAGCCCACTGGCGCCATCAACCCAGACCGCGTCAGCTCCGTTGATCAGCACGTCCGTAACCGCCGGGTCCTGCAGCAGCGCCACCAAAGCCGCCGGCGCCGGTAGGTTCTTCACCACTCCTCCGCGAAGACCGCCGGGTTGAAGCCAGGCATCTTGGGCCGCCGATGCCGCGCCCGCGCCTCTCCCCTAGGTGCGGCCGGAGCCCGGGCTGGTTTCCGAGCAGCGGACTCGGTCCGCGCCGACCGCCGGCCGCCGGTCGGTTCCCCAAGGGCCAAAGCGGCCACCTCTCCGGCGGCGACGGCCAGAGCACCTGAGGGGCGTTCGCCTGGAGTCAATCCGTGAACCAGGCCAGCCACCAGGTTCCGTTCAGCCCGGATGTTGATCAAGTTGCCGCCAGCTGGACGGGCCGCCGAACCAGGGACAGCGCCCATTCCAGCTGCCGGAACACCAGTGGGCTGGGCGTCGAAACTGAAACCGCCCAGACTGGGCGCCGGGGACCGGGCACTGCCACCGACAGGCCCATCCAGGCCCGCCAACTCCCGCAGGGCAGGCAAACTGGTTGGCCGCGGTCCACCCGGCACCTGCCGAACAGCCACCAGATGAGCCAGGCCCAGAGCGTCCAACTGCTTTGAAGCCCGTGCCAGGGCGGCTAGCCCAGCGGGATCCGCCCGGCAGATCAGGATTCGTAGCTGCGCCCAACTGGCAATACGCCAAGCCCCACCGGGTGAAGACAGGCCACCATCCAACACAGTGAACCCGCCAGCCGACTGCCTCTCCCAGCTCTCAAGAACGGCTTTGACCTGCCAAGCGGCACAGGCGCCGTCCGGACCAGCCGGGCTGAGCAGTTCAATGCCCTCAGCCACGGAAGGCGTCAAAGGACGCCCCTCATTGGTCGCTGCCACTGCCTCCCCCCAACCAGAATCCCCACCTAGGCCCAGTAGCGGCCCAACCGGGGCGCCGGCCGGGTTGAGGGCGGCCAATCGGCTCCGGTGCCCACCTCGGGTCAAACGCAAAGCCAGGGCCACCGCCAAACAACTGGTCCCGGCACCACCGTGGGCGCCTATCAGGGCGATCCGTTGGGCGGTAGGCGGAGCCGCGAAGGTTTCCTCGATCAGCCACACCAACCGTTCCGTGGCCTGCGGCAACACCAGGCACGGATCGGCCGAACCCCAAGCTTCATCACCCAGAGCCGCCCACACCAACTGGCAAGTCGGCCAGGTCTGCCGCACGGCGGCACCAACGGCCGCCGGGATGTCCTGGCCACAGATCATCAGCCGTGGCGCTGGCGCCAATGCATCTAGCTGATCCGGTGAATCGAGGCGCTGCACGCCCGCTCCGGCCTCCCAAATGGCGTGGGCGGCAGTGGTGGCCAGGGCCTGATCCCTGGTCAGCAGAACCACTCCAGGGGCGGTTGATCCGGGCGAAGACACGGATTCAAGAGTGACCCACCAGCCGGCGCCAACGCCGGTCACCCAGGCTTGCCCTGTGGATAACCCTCAGACTTCACAAATGAAGCCTCGCTGCCGGAGCCAGAGGAGAGCTACTTCTCCATAGCCTCGTTGGCCGGGATGCCAGGTTCATGCCGGTGAGCGCCATGCGGACCGTGCCCGGAGGACCGGTCGTGTTTGGTTTGGAACTGCCAGATGGCGTTCCGCAGCCGCAGCGGCGTGGTGTGAATAACGTGAGCCGCCCGTTCAATCAGCCGCAGGGCGTCCTGGTCGCCAACGTCCTCACCCAAGGCTTTGGATGTGAACTCTTGCAGCCAAAGGTCCAGCGGCACGGTTTGGATGCCGCCCACCAACAGCAGGCGTTCCCAAGTCAACCCGGAGTGCTGCGACGGCAGACGCAACCAGGCGGCGTGGAAGTGGTTGAATTCCGGCGTGTTGCGGAAGTAGCCGTCATGCAAGTCAGAAGCGGTTAGTACCCGTGATGAGATGGCGATCTCTGATGCCTCGTAGACCAGTTCGGCTTTGTAAGGGGCGTCATCCCGTGAATAGGCGCGCTGGTGGTTGCCGATTTGCTGCATCCAGGCATCTATCCCAATGGAGAAGCTGGCAGACAGCTCCGGTGCGCCATCAAAGTCCGCGTTGGCTCCTTGCCAGCGGCGGAAATTGCGGTACCTATCGACTATCTCGCGAATGTTGCCGTAACGGACGCGCTCTGACCAAATAGCGTCGATTATCGCCTCGGCCAGCGACCCAGGATAGGTCGCGAGCGGTGTCCATTCGTCCGGCGGTGGAAGCTGCGTGCGGATCGCATGCATAAAGCGATCCAGGTCTGTGGCGGTCGTGATACTCATGTCGCCAACCTAGGCCACCGCCGCTCGGTTCGCCCGCCGCGGCCGGTCAATTCCGAACTGTGAGCCAGGTCACATTTTGGCCGTTTCGCGGTTCCGCTAGGAGCGAACAGTGCAGGTCAGCGCCCACAGACGGCCGGCCCGGCAGCCAACGTTCCTTGGCGTACGATGCCGCGCCGCGCGGCATCGTACACCGGTCAAGCCGCGCCCTCAGCGGTCTTCGATGGGCTTTGCGCGGCCTCACGGCAAGACCCCCGCTGGTGCCGGGAAGGCGGCGCAGGGGCGCGAGTCACAAGCGCAGTTAGGCGGGCTTTATGGAACAGGCCGGTGGATTGGGAATCGGATCCGGAACGGGGTACAAGACCAGATACTGGCGCCAGCAGACTACGCCGCCGGGCGGCCGTTAGCCAGCGGAGCGCCGGAGCGTCTCGGAAAGGCGGCGGCGGCAAGGTTCGTATGGCGATTCTTACGGCCGAGCCCCTTGCTCTGGGCGGGGCGGCGGCGCAGTTTGGGTAGTCAGGATCTGGTTTGGCTGTCCAAGGCGGACAGTCAAACCGATCTCCTCAAAGTTGCCTAGTCAAGGAGGAATATCGTGGCCGTTACCCTGCCGGGTCCGCGCAGCCCAGAACAAATCGACAGACCCCCAGAAGAAGGGGTAATTCCTCGCGCTGTCAAAGGCGTCAGAGAGGTCGTTGACGTGGCGGTCGAGGTGGTTGACGTGGCTGTCGATTCGTCAATAGCCGGCACCACCGCCCTGGCTGAACCGCAAACCGTTGGTGCTGAAGAAGCGGCCGTCCTGGAGGCTTTACCGCAGGGGCGCAAGGGTGCCACGGGCAATGCCACCAAGACCACCGAATCGGAAGCCGGCGCCGGTCTGGCCGTCGCCTATGTGGTGGCTTATCTGTTGATGTACGTGGCATTGATGACGCCGGTTATGTCCACTTTGGCGATCAAGGTCGGCTCCATCACGCCAACCACCGGCCGGGTAGCGGCGCTGTCCATAGTGACCGGCGTGGGTGCCTTCTTCGCGTTTGTGGCCAACCCGATCGCTGGGGCGCTGTCAGACAGGACCACTTCCCGGCTGGGCATGCGCCGGCCGTGGCTGATAGGTGGAGTGATTGGTGGGGCCCTGGGCCTGACCATTATTGGCTTCGCCACCCAGGTCTGGATGGTGGTTGTGGGTTGGGCCATCACCCAGGGTTCGTT
>JAIRTF010000068.1 GCA_031255075.1 Bifidobacteriaceae bacterium
GCAAAGGTGAGCGGATCGCGTTCATGCGAACCCTGGCCAAGGGGGGCCGGCGCGTTGAGATATGACCCGGTGTTCGGCATCGAAACCGAATATGGGGTGTTGGGCGATTCGCGCAACGCGGTCGAATTGTCCTCAGCGGTGGTGGCTGCCTACAAACGCCTGACGCCGGAGTTGGTGGCACCGTGGGACTTTGCTTCCGAAGACCCGTTGAATGATTCGCGGGGTTTCCGCCTGGACCGGGCGGCGGCCCATCCTTCGCAGCTGACCGATCGGCCCACGCTGGCTGCTGGGGTGAACACTCCGCGCGGTACCGAGGACCGCACCGGGCCGGGCGCCGCCATGTTGGCCAACGGCGCGCGTCTGTATGTGGATCACGCTCATCCGGAGTACGCCACGCCGGAGGTTACCTCCGCCCGTGAAGCGGCTCTGTGGGACCGGGCCGGGGAGTGGGTCATGGCTAGGGCCTCCCAGGCGTTGGTGGAGGCCGGCCGGAAGGTGTCCTTGTACAAGAACAACACTGATGGCAAGGGCGCCTCCTACGGCACTCATGAGAACTACTTGGTGCCCAGGTCGGTGCCGTGGGAGTTGTTGACACAGTTCATGATGCCGTTCCTGGTTACGCGGCAGATCTTCACCGGTTCGGGTCGTGTCGGCTTGGGGCAGCGGTCTGAGGAGGCCGGCTTCCAGCTGTCACAGCGGGCAGATTTTGTCGAGGCGGAGACCGGCCTGGAAACCACCCTCAACCGGCCAATCGTCAACACCCGAGATGAGCCCCACGCCGATCCGACCAGTTGGCGCCGCCTGCACGTCATTGTTGGTGACGCCACCATGATGGACCGCGCCACCTACCTGCGGCTCGGCACGGGCGCCTTGGTCTTGGCCGCCCTGGCCGCCGCCCCGGTGTCCGATGCCGCGCAGTTCGCCTCCGAAGTGGCCCTGCGTTCGCCAGTGGAGACGTTTGCACAGGTCAGCCGCGATTTGTCGGTATCTGAGCAGTTGGAACTGACTGGTGGTCCGCCGCTGCGGGCGCTTGATATTCAGCGACTGTACTTGGGATTTGTGAACCGTCATTTGGACAATCTGGACTGCGAGTGGGTTGATCTGGCCGACCGGTGGGCTGAGGTACTGGACTTGTTGGCGGCCGATCCGCTGAGCGCTGGGCGGCAGGTCGAGTGGGTCGCCAAGTATTCGCTGTTGGACGGATTGCGGTCCCGCAACCAGGCCGGCTGGGACAGCCCCAAACTGCGGGCCGCTGATCTGCGCTGGACAGATGTGGACCCGGCGGTCGGACTGTTCCGCAAACTGGAAGCCACCGGTGCGGTGGATTCGATGTTCTCTGAGGCGGATGTGGCCTGGGCGGTAGCGAATCCGCCCGAATCAACCCGTGCCTATCTCAAAGGCCAAGCACTGCGGCGCTTCGGCACCGGCGTGGCAGCGGCCGGCTGGGACTCCCTGACCTTGGCCACGCCGAACGGTCACCGGCGGTTGGTCTTGGGCGAGCCCTTGGCGGGAAGCCGAGCCCAGGTTGAACAGGCCGTGGGCGCGGCATCGGACGCCGGCGAATTGTTGGACCGCCTGGCGGAACTGGGCGTTGGGCGGGTGGCTCTTTGACGTCCCGGCCGGCACTGCTGCGATGGCTCAGCCGCGATCGAATGCTGTGGGTGGCGGCGGCGGTGGTGCTGGCCGCCCGGGTGGTGGTATCCGTGCTGACACCGCAAAACGGTCAGGTGATGGTCGATTTCCAGGTCTACCGGGGCGCCGATTTGGCATGGTTCGAATCGGGCGGGCTGTATACCTTCCAGGGGCCAACGGGGTTGCCGTTTACCTACCCGCCATTCGCCGCCATTTTGTTGGCGCCGTTCGCGGTGATCGGCCAATGGCCGGGGATCATTCTGTTCTTTGCGGCGGAGTTCGCTTGCTTCGCGGCGTTGGTTCGCTTCACGTTCAACCGTGCGGCGGCGCGCTTTGGTGAGGCTTTGCCGGGTTGGTCGCCTGGGCTGATGGCGGTGGTCTTCTCGGTCACGGCGCCGGCGCAGACCAACTTCAACCTGGGTCAGGTTTCGGTCATGGTGATAGCCGCTTCGGTGACGCCGTTCATTGCCAAAGACGCCTACCGCAACGGTGTGCTGTGCGGTTTCGCCACGGCGGTCAAGCTGCTGCCGGGCGTGTTTGTGCTGCTGGCTTGGCTGGCGCGGCGGCGGAAGGCAGCGATCGGCGCGGCGGTGGCCTTCTTCGGGGCCTTTACGTTGGGCGTGTTGCTGGTGCCTGGCGGGAGCTACGAATACTGGTCAGACTTGGTTTTCGAAGACCGTTACCAGGGCTCCAACCCGGGCTTCAACACTTCGCTGATGGGTGTGTTGACGCGGGCCGGGATGGAACAAGGGACCGTCCGGATGGCATGGGTGCTGCTGGGCATGGCGCTCGGCGCGGCCGTGTTCGCGATGGCCGCTTTGCTGATGCGTCGGGGTCAAACGTTGGCGGCGATCTGCGCTGTTGGCGCGCTGAGTGTGTTGCTGGCGCCGGTGTCTTGGCCGCATCACCAGTTCTGGCTGGTCATGGCGGCCTTTGTCGGCGTGGCCGCAGCTGCGCGCCGCCAATGGATCTACACCATCGCCGTGCTGGTGTTGATGACCATCCCGTTCCAGGCCATCCCGGCCCTATCCGGCTCCGGGCTGGGCCAAGTCCTCGGCAACATCGCACTGTGGCCAATCGTCGAATCGCGCTTCCTCCTGGCCTGCTGTGTAGCCGTAGTAATCCCCGCCCACCTCTGCCTCAAACTAAGAACCCAACCCGCCCCAGAGACAGCCAACTCCCCACAGACTTAACTAAGGGCCCGCGCCCCGAAGGCCCGTCAGGGCCAATCGGCCCGGAGGGACCTGCAATGTGTTCATCAAGAGGCCTGCAGAATGTTCAGTAAACAGCCTGCAGAATGTTCAATAGGGCTCCGTGACCAGCTGCACCACCGGCAGGACGGTGTTACGGTGGTGCCGTTCGGGAGCCTCGGCGCTTGATGGCCATCCCGGCACTCGTCTACCTCGAAAACGAACACGGCAGCCCAAGCCTCTTTCCGGGCTCAATATGAGGCCCTCGTGGGTGAACTGTATCTATTGGCCGCGTTCGGATCTGACTCTGATCCGGCTTCTAAGGAGTTGGACGGCGAATGGCTCGGTTGCATGGAGAGGGCCGGCTATGTGCTTGACATGGACGGTGCATCCTTGGGCGCGAGCGGGCCGTCCGCGGCGATGGATCACGCCTACCGGACGCGTGCCGACGGCACGGTCGCGAGCCGGAAGATGGACACGCCCACGGCGGAGATACCCCTTGATGAGAAGTCGCTTCTGGGTAGCCAACCAGAGATTGATATCGCAGTGGCGGATTTCGACTGCAGGGTGGAGACCAATTACGTGGCCCGTTACCTAGAACTGCGAATCGGCCGCGAGCAAGCCTTCGTTGATAGTCATCGGTCCGAGCTGGACAAAATGGTCGCCGCCGCGACCGAGGCCGGCTGGTAGCTGACCGCAGCCAAGGCCTTGGGCGAGTACGTTGTGAGCACTAGCGGGCGCTCGCTTTCATCGACCGTAGTGGCCCCTGCATTGGTAGATCTCGAGAACGCCGTCGTCAACCGCGAACACCAGTCGGTTCTTGGCGTCTATCCGCACGCTGCACCATCCGGCTAGGTCGCCACTCAGGAACTCTGGCAGGCCGGTAGTGACCCGTCCGTTCCGTTCGATGTCCTTGATCAGGGCATTGATCTTCTTGAGTGTTCGCTTGTCCTGCGACTGCCAGTACAGGTAGTCCTCCCATGCTGTCTCGTGCCAAGACTTGAGCATCAGTCGTCGATCAACTCGTGCGCGGTCATGCGGCGACCCGCTTCGGCGTCGGCACGGATTTCGCGCAGGCGCGCAAGGTTGGCGTCACTGTAGAACGGGTCGGCCGAAACCTCGAATGGGATGCGGTGCTCGCGGGCAACCTTCTTGGCGAAGATGGTGAACGCGGTAGTCATGTTCATTCCCAGCTCATGGCACGTCTCCTCCATATCGCGCTTGAGAGTGGTCTCCATCCGGAAGTTGACCAGCGTCGTCTCGGACATGATGCTCCTTAGCTGACAGATCATAAAGATCGCGTGTTGATGCTGTCTTTATTCTAGCGGCGGCGACCCTTTTCGCAACTGCCTCACGTTCTCGGCCGTGCGGCATCGGCCGCCAGTAACGGAAGGGCAGTGGCCTTCAAGTGCCGGCGGGGCAGCGTGGCGTGGCGGGCGTGCCAGAGGTTGATCGACGGAACAAGGCTGCGGCGCAAACCAAACGGCGGCCTTGGGGCGGGGAAGCTAAAAGGGAAGATGCAGGGGCTTGCATCTGACACTATGTGAGCATGTTTGATGGAGGGATGGAGAGCCAAGGCGAGGGACTGCTGCGGATTGGCCTGTTTTCTAGGCTGACAGCGATCAGTGTCAGGATGCTCCGCTACTACCAGGAGCAGGGCGTTCTTGAGCCGGCTGCGATCGATCCGTTCACGGGGCACCGCTTCTACTCGCCGGCGCAGTTGATGGACGCCCATTGGATCACGCGGCTGCGTGATGCTGGGCTGCCCGTCACCGAAATCGGCGAGGTCATGGCCAATCGTGGCGAACCTGAGCGTCTGCACGCAATCATGTCCACCCACGGTGAGCGTCTCTCCGACGAGCGGGCGCGGCTGGACAGCATGAACGCGGCGTTCGAACGCATCAGCACCTACCTCCAGGAGTCAACCATGGATATCAATGTCCACCAACGCCACATGCCGGCCATGACCGTGGCAGCGCTGCGCCGCATCCTTCCTTCCTACAACGCCGAAGGCGAGCTATGGCAGGAGATCGGCCCGCTCATGGGCCAAAGCGGTGCGCCGATGCCGAGCGATGGGAGCGGCATCGGCGGGGCCACTTTCCTTGATCCCGATTACCGCGAGTCCGATGTCGACGTGGAGGTATGGATGCAGGTCACCGAGCCGTTCACGCCTGTTGCCCCGCTCGAGTGTCGCGAGATTCCGGGGCGCGAGATCGTGGTGGCCACTTTGCTGGGCGGCTACGAGGGGATGCCCGAGGTCGCCGGGGCGATCGGCGCGCATATCGCCGGCCACGGCCTGCAGACCGGACCGATGTTCAACATCTACCGGGTTGGGCCGGCTCAGGATCCCAACCCCGCAGCCTGGGTAACAGACGTCTGCTTCCCGATAGAGGGGGAGTGACATGGCGCGGCCAACCACCCGGGACGATCTACTTGCGGCCGCTGCAGATGGCTTTGCCAAGCTGACTGGCTTGGTTGATGGGCTCCCCGCAGGAGCCGTCGATGCCGAGTTCGCCTTCGAGGACCGCGACCGCAACGTTCGCGATGTCCTGTGGCACCTACACGCCTGGCACGAAATGGTCATCGGGTGGCACCGTGTTGGCACCATCGAAGGCGGTGTTCCGGCAGTTCCCGGTGAGGGATACACCTGGAAGACGCTGCCCGAACTGAACCTGAAGGCGTGGGAGCGGGGTCAATTGGTGCCATTGGCCGACGCCAGAGCCGCGTTTGAGGGCTCCCACGCTCAAGTCGTCAAGCTGATTGACTCGCACACCAACGACCAGCTCTTCTCGCGCGGGCTGTATCCCTGGACCAAGTCGACAACACTGGGCGCCTACTTCGTCAGCGCCACATCCAGTCACTACGACTGGGCCATGAAGAAG
>JAIRTF010000205.1 GCA_031255075.1 Bifidobacteriaceae bacterium
CCAAAGGACAGCACGTTGGACACCACCAACACAATCGAGGCGATTCCGGTGAACGGCGGAATCACGTCACCAGCAGCTAATGGAATCTGTGAGGGCAGACCATCAGCCAGCCACAGGCAGCCCAACACGATCAGCAGTGCAGCGGGTATCAGCGTGCCGATAACTCCACCCCAAGACGACAGCTTGGCGAACAGGTTGCCGCCGCGCAGTGTGACCACCGTGGCCGTCCAATACAACGTCAAGATCACCACGGCGGTGAACACCCCGGAGTTGGACAGCGACGGCAGACCGATCATGAAAGCCAAAGACCCAGCAATGAAAGCCAGCTGCACCGGGTACCAGACCACATTCTGAATCCACTGCAACCAGATCGCCACAAACCCCAGCCGGTCAGAAAAGGCCTGGCGCACCCACACATAGACGCCGCCTTTCCAGCCGCCGGCCAACTCCGCTCCCACCAACGCCGCCGGCAACAGGAAAAACACCGCAGGCACCACGAACAGCGTGACCGCACCCAACCCGTAGGTGGCCATGGTGGGCAGTGACCGCAAAGAGGTGACCGTCACCGTGGTCAGCATTGCAATGTTGAAGACGCTCAGATACTTGGCTCCGGCGCTCCGATTCAGCCCGCGCCTACGGCCAGGTGAACCTGCCGAAACGGGGGTGGGTGGCAGGGCCGATGCCGCGGCATCGGCCACCGTAGCCGAAGGGCAGGGCGCCGGTGGGCTGTGGGGGTACCGGGTACGGGGCTGCGATTCGGTTGTCGCCATGGTGTGTTCCTTCGGTCAAGCGGGCCCGGCGCGCCCCACGCCGGCCCACGGGCTAATGGTGAAAGCAGGGCTGACTGGTCCTGCCTGGCGCCTCACCCTCTGGCGATTCCAAATGCTCAACGGCATCACGCAAATCCTTGAGCCACCGGTCCGCCAAATCCATGGACAGGCCGTTGCGGACCACTATCCGCTGGACCGTCACATGGCCAAGATCATCCGGCAGCGGATAGGCCGGCACCTGCCAACCGCGCATTCGCAGCCGGTCACTCAAGTCATACAACGTCCATTTGCGCTGGTCAGGGTCCCGCAGAGTCCAGGCGAAGACGGGTGTGTCAGCCGCTTGGCTCCACAACTCGAACGGCCCCAGCTGGTCTACGGCGCTGGCCAGGTAATGAGCCACGTCCAGCGCCGACTGCTGGACCCGCGCGTATCCGTCCCGGCCTAGCCGCAGAAACATGTAGTACTGCAACAGGATCTGGGCTCCGGGCCTAGAAAAGTTCAGCGCGAAGGTCGGCGCTTCGCCGCCCAAACAACTGACCGGGAAAACCAAGTCCTTCGGCAGCAGCGAACGGTCCCGCCAGACAATCCAACCTAGGCCCGGATAGACCAGCCCATACTTGTGACCGGAGGTGTTGATGGAGGCCACTCGCGGCAGTCTGAAATCCCAGGTCAACTCTGGCTGACAAAACGGTGCGATCATCCCGCCGGAGGCGGCATCCACGTGAATTGGCACGTCATGGCCGGTTTCCAACTGGATGGCATCCAGGGCGGCGGCAATCTGATCAACCGGTTCATACAGACCGGTGCCGGTCACCCCCATGATGGCCACCACCCCAATGGTGTTCTGATCCACGTAGCTGTCCAGAGCCGATCCGTCCAACACTTTGCGATCAGCTGTGATTGGCACCGCCCGTGGTTCCACGTCCCAGTAGTTGCAGAACTTCTCCCAGCAGACTTGCGCCCCGCTGGACATCACCAGATTGGGCTGGTCAATTGGCAGGCCGCAGGCCCGGCGGCGGTTCTGCCAGCGCCGTTTCAACGCCAAACCGCCCAACATGCAGGCCTCAGAACTGCCGGTGGTGGACGTGCCTAGGCTGGCCGCCGGGTTGGGGGCCTGCCACAAGTCCGCCAGCATTCGCCAGCAATACTCTTCAATGGCCGCAGTTTGAGGGTATTCGTCCTTGTCAACGGCGTTCTTGTCGAAGGCTTCGGCATACAGCTGGTTGGCGAACGGGTCCATCCAGGTCCCCACGAAGGTGGCCAGGTTCAGCCGGGCGTTGCCATCCAACATGGCTTCGTCATGGACCAGTTGGTAGGCGGTTTCTGGCAGCAACTCCGAATCACCCAGTCTTGACTTCGGTGCCGAAACCGGCTCGCCTGGGCGCGCCAGCATCGGGTTGACCTCAGAAAAGTCCCTGGTTGTGATCATTCAGTCCTCCTTTGCGCCTGCCACCTGACCCTCAGTTTGCCCGGTGGCCGTTCTCCGCCGCTTGGCCTTGTCGGATTCAGCCATCAGATGGGCAACTCGCCCAAAGCGGTGAACCTGAGGCGGCACAGCGGGCGCGGCCTGGGGGTGATCGTTAGCCTTGAGCCATGAATGCGGTGATCTGGATTGTGGCCGGCGTAGCGGTGATTCTGCTGGCCGGCGCGGTCGCCAAGAAGACCCGCCTGGGCGCGCCGCTGCTGCTGGTAGCCATCGGCATGGCCGTCTCGCTGCTGCCGGCGGTGCCGGCCATTGAGATTGAACCGGAATGGGTGTTGGCCGGAGTACTGCCGCCGCTGCTCTATTCGGCGGCGGTGCGCATGCCCTTGGTCGATTTCCGCCGCGAGTTCGCCACCATCAGCGCCTTCTCAGTGGCTTTGGTCATAGTGACAGCGGTCCTGGCAGGGTTGGCCATCCACTTCGCCGTCCCGCGCTTCCCCCTCCATGTGGCTATCGCGTTGGGCGCCATCATCTCCCCGACCGATGCCGCAGCCACAGCCATCATCGCCAAAGCCGGCGCCCCCAGACGGGTGTTGACAATCTTGGAAGGCGAATCGCTGCTGAATGACGCCACATCCTTGGTGACGCTCCGCACCGCAGTGGCCGCGTCGGTTTCCTTCGCGGGGATGGCTTGGGATTTCATTTGGGCTATTGGAGCAGCGGTGACGGTTGGCGCAGTGGTGGGCTGGTTGGCGATGCGCCTTGGCGCCCACATCACAGACCCCACCTTGCACACCCTGTATTCCTTCTTGATTCCGTTTGCGGCCTATCTGCCGGTCGAAAAGCTTGGCTCTTCGGGTTTGGTTTCCGTGGTGGTGGCGGGACTGATCACCGGCCGCGGCGCCTACCGGTACTCCTCCGCCACCAACCGTTTGACCCAGCAGGTCAATTGGCAAACCGTGGACGTGTTGGCGGAGGGCGCCATCTTCTTGGCCATGGGTCTGCAGTTGTTTGGCCTGCACCAAGAGTTTGTGGCGGAGCAGGATTCGCTGGTGACCACTGCTCTGACGGCCGCCCTCGGCTTGTTGGTGGTGTTGGTGGTGCGCGGCGTGTTCACTTGGGCGTTGTTGACCTGGCGCCGCCTTTCAGCCCGCCGCCAGGTGGCCGATGCCGCGCCTGCCCGCCGCCGCACCGCCGCCAGACCCAGCCCCCAGGCGCCGCTCGGTTGGCGGGAAGGGATGGTCTTGGAGTGGGCCGGCCTGCGCGGAGTTGTGACGCTGGCGGCCGCCCAAACGCTGCCCCTGGATACCCCCGAACGGCCGGCGTTGGTGCTGATTGCCTTTGCGGTGGCAGCAGTTTCGTTGATCGGCCAAGGAGCCAGCCTGCCTTGGCTGATCAGGCTGCTTGGCCTGGGTGCGGATGATCCAGCCGAAGACCTGGCCTGGCGGATGCGGCTGCGCCAACAGTTGGCCCAGACCGCCCAGGAATTCTTGGCCGGGCCAGCTGAACAACTCAAACGCCCGGGAGGCGAACGCTTTTCGGCACCGGCCCTGGAGTTGGCCAAGAGCACCGCCAATTGGGTGACCGTGCCCAACACCGACGAACCCCGGCCTTCCACAGATAATCCGCCGGCCGCCTTGCATCGCGAAGAACTGCGCGAACTGCGCCTGGCCACCGTCCGCCAGATGCGCCGGAGCCTGACCAGCGCCGCCAAACAGGCGGCCTTCCCGGCTCCCGTGCTGCGGCAGGCCTTGGATGAACTGGACCGCGAAGAACTAGCCCTGGGCTTGGACCCGCCGGCAGCTGAAACCTAGACACAGCTCCAAGCAGCCGGCCGCTGAATAGGCGAGGGGCCGGTCTTGGTCAGACCGGCCCCTCCCCTGTTTCGGCTTCAATCAGGCGGTTTGCTCCTCGCGCCGGCGGCGCCGAGCCGCCAACAGGAGCAGCCACCAACCAGCCAGAATGGCTCCCGCCGCCACGCCCACCGTTGGCACTATGCCGCTGACGCCAGTGAATACCAACATCGCCACGTTGAACGGCTGAATCACCGAGCCGGAAAGTGGCCCTGACAACTCAACGGTGTGCACGCCATCGGGCGTACCGGCGGGAATCTTCCAGGTGAAGGTGACCCGGCCGTCGGCATCCGCGATGGTGGTGCCAATCACATACGGGTCGGAGTGCATCACAGCGGTGACTTCCTCGCCGGGCTGGAAGTTCTCTCCGGTGACCGTCTGGGTGTCACCCTCATTGCGGGTCGGTTCGGTCACCGCGATCCGCGGCACGCCGATCCGCCAAGGCCGGGTGGTCACGTTGGTGGCTGGGTCTTCTTCCTCGATCACCACATGGTCGCCTTCAACCTTGTCGGGTTCCAGATCGCACCGCCAGATCAGACCTTCCTCAACCTCTGTGCGGCACAGCTCGGTGCCATCCGCGTCCCGCACGATGATCTGGTTGCCCACTTCCAGGCCAATGCCGCTCAAATCGGCGCCGGCTGAAGGTGTGGGCGGCGGAACATCCGGCGGGATGGCGTCAATGATCTGGGTCGATTCGCTTGACCGGTTGCCGGACAGGTCCTCAACTATCACCACAACCTCCATGCCGTCCGGCAGGTTGGGCAGATCACATGCGAAGCGGCCAAACTCATCCACCGGGCAACGGGCGATCTCCTCATCCGTGGCTGGGTCTATCACGATCACCTCCAGTTCACCGGCGGCGGCGTCCTCCAGGTCCTCTTCAGGGACCTGTCCACGCAACGATTCGCCATTCGGTGGCCGCACCGCCGGCACCTCCGGCGGGGTGGCGTCGGTGAAACGCACCCTGGCGGGGGCTCCATCCGGGCTGAGCGAGGTAACGCCATCAGCCTTGGTGATCGCCATTGACCCGACGGATCCATAGACGTGCCATTGGCCTTGAACGCCGTAGACCGTGATGGAGACCTGGCCGGCGGTTGGGCTGCCAGACAGACCGGCGGGCAAGCTGACCGAAACTGGTCCGTCGCGGCGGTCGGTTCCAACCATGGTCCAGGTGCCGGTCGGGATTCGGAAGGTCACCGTGCACGGGATCTCAACCAATCCGTTCCAGCAGCTGGCCGGGCTGCCCAGAGTGTCTCTCAACCAAGCGGTGACTACCTGGGAGCCTTCGCCGTTGGCCCGCGCCGGCTGGGCCGGAGAGGTCAACTCGCTGGTCATGTCAGATGGCGTGCCAGTCACGAAGCGGGCCTGCTGCGGCGAGTTGGAGATCCGTCCAGTAGCCGCAAAGGCGTCAATGGTCCACACCCCGGCCACCGGAGAAGCAAAGTCAAAGCGGGCCAGGCCATCATCATCCGAAGTTGCCGTGCCGGTCCCCCGGACCTCACCTGAGGGGCCTTGGTAGCTCCATTCGAACCTGACTTGATGGTTCGGCACCGGGTTGTGTTCGCCGTCCTCCAGCGCGGCCACGGCTTGGTGAGTTTGGACGTTATCCGCCACCTTGGTGGCGCCGCCTGCAGCTGTCGGAATTGACAACTGTGAGTAGCCGGGATTCGGAGGGCCGGCGTTGAACCGGACCAGGAATTCCGTGCCCACGTTTTGCCAACCTCGGGCTGTATTGACCTGGACTTGGCCGCGGAATTCGGCGGCCACCGTGCTGGTCAGCTTCCAAGTGAAGGCGCCGAAGTGGTCACTGGAGGCCAGTCCGGTGGCGGCGGTACGCGGCTGATCCGAGTTCACTGAATCGCTCAAGCCGATCAGCCGCACTTGGGCTGCTTCGACCGGCAGATCAGCGGCAGAGAACGCCTCAACTGTCAGCGTGTAAGCGTCCTGCGCAAGACCGCTGGCTGTGACCGTGACCGCGTTGGAGCCGGTAGCTAGCGGCGTGATCGCATAGAGCGAATGGCCAGGATCAGCCGGGCCGGAGGCGAAAGTCACCCGTCCGGGCGAATCGTTCACATGGACGCCAGCCAGCTTGCCGGACACTTCGAAGGTGCCCGGTTCTCGCGAGGTGATGTAAACCAACGCCTGGCCGGCAAACTCACACCAACTCGGCTGGTTGGTTGCGCTTGGGTCGCAGCTGGTGACCACCGCGGTGGTGGTTCCACCGTCCAGCACCGGTCCAGGGACGGCCGTGCGGTCTTCAATCTCGAACGAAACCTGCGCCCCCGGCACCGGGTTGGAGTAGCGGTCGCGGACTATCACCCAGGCCGCGTGGGCTGTTTCTCCATCTGATGGCACGTTGGAAGTCGTGGTGTGCAGAGTGGAGAAGTTAGGCGCCACCACACCCGGCACAAACTGCAAGGTGCGCGTTTCCGGCGGAATGCGACCGCCGCCAACCGAGGCACTGACTGGCTGCGGGCCAGACTTGGTCGAAACAATGTGAACCGACAGCTCCCCTTGGTCATTGGTCGTCAAATCGGTTTCTTCAATGCGCACACCGGGCGGCAAGGTAAAGCTGACCGGTACGTTCGGGACCAGCAGGTGGGACGGGCTGGAGTCCCGAACTGTGACCGTGACCAGGAACGAGTCGCGGTCATCAGCCACGCGAGTGCCTGTGGCCACCGTCCAATTGGAGTGAGCGGCGGATGGCCCCTCAGTGGTGAACAAGAAGTTGGCCCGGCCCACTTCGCCAATCGACAAAGAGCCAACGATCTCAACCGTTTCGGGCACGTTGTTCGCCACCGTGACGTGTGCCACGCCAAGTGCCGAAGTTCGAACCGTGATTGTCTTGGCATCCTGCGGGTCCGGCGCCGGTGAAACGAAGAAGGCCGAACCAGCCGGATCCAGTTGGAAAGTCACTGGGTGGTCCGGCACCAGGTTACGGTTGGCGTCTTCCACCCAGACTGTCGCCCAATGGGTGGACATGCCGTCCGAGAGCACCCTCGCCTGGCTGGCGTCCCAGCGGGCGTTGGCCAGGACCGGCGGTCCCGCCACATAGTCCACCTCAACTGTCAACTGGCTGCCACCTGGCTGGGTGGCGACATCGGCGGCACCAATCTTGACCGAGACCCGGTATTTCCCGGCTTTCAAAGTGGTCAATGGCACCTGAGCTTCGCCAACCGGACGGTTCGGCTGGGTGCCGGTCACGAAGTCGATGGGCTGCTCCGAAATGTCGGTCCGGTCGATCGGTGTGAAGTAGACGGTGCCGCTGACCCCGTTGATGGGGACCGAATCGGCGTTCCGCAGCACAATGGTGGCGGTGTAGGAATCACGTCCGTTGGCAATGGCTTTGTCCGGCGATTCATTGCCTTCGGTCCGCGCTACCGAGAACTCTGATTTGTCCGATGCGACCACGTCCAGGGTGAACGAGGCCTGCTGATAGGGCCGCGGGCTGGAGGTGTCCAACACCCATCCGCGCACATCGAACTTGCCCTCAGCTTGGGAGGTCAGGTAGACACGGACTTTGCCATCGGCACCGGAAACGTCTTCAATCGTCTTTAGGCCATTCCCGGCAAAGATGGCGCCGAACGGCACATCGTGCATGGTCTCGAAGCCGAGCGTGACACCGGGAATCGAATTGTCGAAGCGGTCCCTGGCCGTCATCACGGCTTCAACGGTGGCCAACCCGTTGGCGAAGGCTGCAGACCGAGACACTTCGAGCGAAGCCAGGGTGCGCTCTACCGAGATATCGCCAGGTTTGAACTCAGCCCGCTGGGTTGTCCCAACCTGGCCAGATGTGGTCCATGCCTCGACCTCGTAGACGCCGGCCTTCGTGACGGTGAACTCGGTCCACGTGGCGACGCCTCCATCCGTTGGCATCGGCTGGCTGTAGGACCAGGTGGTTTCGCTGGCTTCCCGGTATCGGAATGTCACTTCCACAACCGGCTGGTAAAGGTGGCCATCGCTATCAAGCAGCTCCGCCACGGCGGTGTGGAACTCCCTCTCAACTTCTTTCCGCTCTGGGGCGGTCTCGATGCGGAACAGCGAACTGCC
>JAIRTF010000183.1 GCA_031255075.1 Bifidobacteriaceae bacterium
AACCCGCAGTTGCCGGAGCCTTTTACCCAGCAGACCGTGCTGAGCTATCTGGCCTGGTGAAGGGCCTGTTGCGGGAGGCCAAAGACCTTCCCGATGGGCAGCCTGGGAGCTCCATCGCCGCCATCGTGGCGCCCCATGCCGGGTATGTCTACTCCGGGCCCACGGCCGCCATTGCCTATTCGGCGATCAGTGATCGGCCCTTTGAGCAGGTGATCGTGGCAGGCCCCTGTCACTACGTTGGCACGCCATTTGTGGCGCTGGCGGGCGCTGACCGTTTCCGCACACCGCTGGGCGAGCTGCCGCTCTGGGAACTCGGTGCTCAGCGAGCCGAGGCACTGTCAGAAGTGATTGTCAGCCCGGAAGTCCATGAGCGGGAGCACTCCTTGGAGGTCCAATTCCCGTTCATCCAACTGGCGCTCGGTGTGGACGTGCCGATTTTGCCGCTGGCCGTCGGTTGGACGCATCCTGAAGGAGTGGCGGCGGTCCTGCGGGCGGTCTGGCAAGAGCCGGAAACGCTCCTGGTGATCAGTTCGGATCTGTCCCACTACTTGTCCTACGAACAAGCAGTTGCCCAGGACCAAGAAACGATTGGCCAGGTGCGCCGCCTGGCTGGGCCGCTGCGGTCAGACCAGGCCTGCGGTGTCCATCCGCTGAATGGCCTACTGGAATTGGCGCCGCAACGCGGCCTAACGGTTGACCTGCTCGATTACCGCAACTCTGGCGACACCGCCGGTGACCGGTACCGGGTGGTCGGCTACACGGCCCTGGCCTTCAGCGAGCCGGCCGGCCACAGCAACGAAGCCCAGCCCGGTGGTACCCCGGAAGCTAGTTAGAGGAGAGCCATGTCTGAGCCGTCAACCAGCCAAGCTAATTTGCCCGATGCCGCCGGGCCGGTCATGCTCCGGTTGGCCCGCGAAGCCATTGAGGCCGGTCTGGCCGACCGCCAACCGCCCGAGCCCCAAGGTGAGGGCTTCCTTGACGAACCGGGCGCAGTGTTTGTGACGCTGACGCAGCGGGGATCGCTGCGGGGCTGCATCGGCTCGTTAGAACCGCACCGCCCACTCGGCCGGGATGTGCAGCAAAACGCCCAAGCGGCAGCCTTCGGCGATCCGCGTTTCAGCCCGCTCCGCCCCGAAGAACTGGACTTCACCCAAATTGAGGTTTCCGTTCTGTCCAAAGAGGAGCCGATCAACTTTACGGACCGAGCTGACCTGCTGGAACAGCTGCGCCCCGGCATCGACGGCTTGGTGGTGCAGGCGGCGGGGCGTAGAGCCACCTTCCTGCCCCAAGTGTGGGACCAGCTGCCGCACAAGGGGCAGTTTGTCAGCCACCTGCTACGAAAGGCCGGCCTGCCGGACACCTATTGGGGCCCTGACGTGCGGGTTTGGCGCTACACCGTCCAAGCTTTCGAAGAGCCGGCAACGGACGCCACGGTGGACGATGCCGCCGCGCCCGCTCCCACCGAATGACCGGCCCCGTAGGCGGTGCCGGGGCCGCTGGCGCCAAGGACCTCGAAGCCGCCGGGCCAGGGCGCCAGAGTGATCTCGGCGCCTTTGACGGCGCTGGCCGCCCCGCTGCAGCGCCTCGAAAGGATCATCTCGCTGCCGACGCGGGTACCGCCGGCTTACCCGAGGCCCGGCATTGGCACGTCCAAGACGATGGCCGGGTCCAGTGCGACCTCTGCCCCCGCTATTGCCGTCTACGCCCAGGTCAGCGCGGATTCTGCTTTGTCCGGCAAAACGTAGACGGTGCCATGCGGCTGACCACCTACGGCCGCAGCTCGGGCTTCGCGGTGGACCCGATCGAAAAGAAGCCGCTGTACCACTTCCTGCCCGGATCCAAGGTCTTCTCATTCGGGACCGCCGGCTGCAACCTGGGCTGCAAGTTCTGCCAGAACTGGGAAATATCAACCGCTCGCGACATGGACCTGCTGATGGCCAAGGCCACGCCCGAGCAAATCGCCGCCGCCGCCAAACGGGCCGGCTGCGCCAGCGTTGCCTACACCTACAACGACCCAGTCATCTTTACCGAATACGCGGTCGACGCGGCCCTGGCTGCTCGCGAAGCCGGACTGTTTAACATAGCGGTCAGCGCCGGCTACATCACGCGCCCAGGAGCGGAGGATCTGTACGGCGCCATGGACGCCGCCAACATTGATCTGAAGAGCTTCTCGCCATCGTTCTACCGCCAAGTCACCGGCGGCCGGCTGGAAGTGGTTCAAGATACGCTGCGTTACCTGGTTCATGAAACTGACGTCTGGACTGAGCTGACCACGTTGGTGATTCCCGGCCTCAATGACTCAGAACAGGAGCTGGATCAGCTGACCAGGTGGGTGGCAGAGGAACTAGGCCCAGACGTGCCGCTTCATTTCTCAGCCTTCCACCCGGCTGCCAGGATGCAGGACCGCCCGCGAACGTCGCTCGCTACCTTGCGCCGGGCCCGCGGCATCGCCCTGGCTAACGGCCTGCGTTACGTCTACTTAGGCAACGTGTGGGACCGTGAGGGCTCTGTCACCATCTGCTCAGCCTGCCAGGCGGAATTGGTGGTCCGGGACGGCTACCAGTTGACGAAGCAGCGAATTGGCCCGGATGGACGTTGCCCGGATTGTGGCGTCCCAGTGGCTGGTGTCTGGGCACCGCCTCACTTGGCTGACTGACCGGTACGTTCGCGCGGCCGCAGAATCTTGACCACCGCGGCCACCGCCCAACTGCCAAGCGCCACCACCGCGCTCCCGCACAGCACCCAGGCAGCCCATTCCATGCCCGTATGTTATCCGGCCACCGCCGCCTGAGGCGCCAGACCGGCCACCCACCCAAGGCTCGCTCCCCGCTGTTCCAGCCCATGGCCGTCGATGCCGCGCTGCACGCCCGGCTGGCCACCCGCCCAACGCTCGTTTCCCGCCGTCTCGGCTCATGGCCGTCGATGCCGCGCTGCACGCCCGGCTTGCCAGGCAAGTTGATGTTCGCCTGGCTAGGGCAGACGCCAGTCGATGGGCTGGGCGCCTTGTTCTACCAGCAAAGAATTGGCCCGGGTGAACGGCCGCGATCCGAAGAAACCCCGGCTGGCGGATAGGGGTGATGGATGTGGCGATTCGATTCGCGGCACATCGCCCAAGCGGGCACCCAAGTTGGCAGCATCGCGTCCCCACAAAATGGCCACCAGCGGCCCGCCACGCTTGACCAGTGCGTCAACGGCGAACTCGGTGATCGCCTCCCAGCCCTTGCCGCGGTGTGAGGCGGGCTTGCCCGGCTCAACGGTCAGCACGCGGTTGAGCAACAACACCCCTTGCTCAGCCCAAGGGGTCAGGTCCCCGGTTGATGGGGGCGGCAGCGCGGCATCGTCCTGGAGTTCTTTGAAAATGTTGCGCAGCGAACCGGGCAGCGGGCGGACACGCTGGTCCACCGCGAAACTGAGGCCAATCGGGTGGCCAGGAGTGGGATACGGATCCTGGCCAACAACCAGTACCCGAACGTTCGCCAGTGGATAAGTGAAAGCCCGCAGCACGTTGGCCCCGGCCGGCAGATAGCTGCGTCCGGCCGCCAGTTCGTCCCGGAGGAAGCTGCCCATTGCCCTGATCTGTGGCTCGACTGGCGCCAGCGCCTCAGCCCAACCCTCCTCAATGATGTCGCCCAAAGGCGGCGGCGTATCCACGCTCAAGACATTACCGCGCTGGGCCCGTGCGTCAGACTCGGGGGCGCCCAGAGCTGCGCGGTGCAGAGGTGCGCCGAGTCCCTGAACGACCCTTCTATGGTTCTTGTCAAGCGTTGAGGGTGGCGTATTTGGTGAATTGTCGGTAGATGCTGCGGGCGAGGTAGCGTTTGGCATCCCGGTAGGAGAGCCCTTGGCTGGTCCGTTTTTCGAGGTAGGCGACTGCTTTCTCGTCGAATCGGAGCCTGGATTTGGCGATCATGTCGAGGGCTAGACTGAGTTTTCGGTCGCCGTGGCGGTTGAGGCCGTGACGGTGGGTGTTCCCGGACGAGGCTTCCAGCGGGTTGACGCCGGCCAGGGCCGCGAACGCGGCCTCGGAGCGGATGCGTCCATGGTGGGAGTATGCGGCGATGGCGCTACCGCAGGTGATGGGCCCGTAGCCGGGCTGGTCAGCCATCCCGGGGGTGAGTTGTTCGACCAGGGCGGCGATCTGCTGTTTGTTGTCTTTGAGTTCGGCGTCGGCAGCTGTGATGGCTTTGGCGAGGCGGGCGGCCTCGGCCCTGGCGGCGGCTTGATCTATCCGGTCGCATGGATGGCGCCGCCAGGCGGCTATGTGTTTGACCTGAGCCGGTTTGAGTGCCCGGCGGGCGTCGTACCCGAGGTCGGAGTAGCGGACGAGTGCTGTCAGGGCGTTGATGTTCGCGACGCGCTGCCGGTTGATCAGGTCTCTGGCGGCCAGCAGCACCCTGAGCGCGGACCTGGCGCCACCGGCCCGTACCTGAGCGAGGCGGTCGGCCTGGCAGGCTAGGGCGGTCCTGGCGGCGGCTTCGGCGTCGACCGGGTCGGACTTACCTTTGGCGCGGCGGCTGGAGCGTTTCGGGGGCGCACGTCGCAGACCTCGATCCCGGCTCGGGCCAGGTCGCGGGCTATCCGGGCTCCGTGGGAACCGGTCCCCTCGATGGCGGCTAGGGCGTCGCCGGCGGTGTTGCGTTTGATCCAGGTGATCGCGCGGGCGTTGGCCGCCGGGGTGGTGTCGAACTGGCGGGTGGCCTCCACCGCCCCGGTCGGGGCGTGGATCACGCAGTGCGTATGAGTGCGGGCGTGGGCGTCCACCCCGACCACGTAGTCGAATTGTTGTGCCAGCCATGGTCATGGCTGTTGCCTTCCTTATCGACGATGGTCGAACGGGTCGGCTCCGGTCTGGCGCCTCACGTTTGACGGGGTCGCTCCTCGGCGGTTCTCTAACGAGTCACACCGCGTCCTTAGCGGGGCGGTGGACAGCCTTCTATCAAGCCATCGGAGCAGCCAGGCCGGAGCCCGGCCCGCTCCGGGCGGAGGAGTCCGACTCAAGGCAACCGGGGGTAAACGCCGCCGGCGCCAGAAGTGCAATGAGTGTCACACCCGGACGCGCCAGGTCCAAGCCTGGCAGCCAACCCACAGGACCAGCCAACAACCATTAGAGAGAGTGCAACACACGGCCTGCTGACACGGACTCTGCCCTCGCGTACCACATGGTGCCGCGACTCGACCCCTAGAGATGCCGCCACACCAAATGGCAAACGGGGCGACAGCGTGACCGAGCTCGAGCAGTAAATCAAAGGGGGAAACAGCTGAATCACCATGTGGTACTTCGCGATGGGCTAAGAAAGGGGTCGGTCAAGAATGGCTCTGTGATGGTAACAACTGGAATACGCTCATCGATCCTATCGGCAGTCCCGCGACGACCATTGGATGGTGTGTCTGATTCACGCAGCTCTGAGCAACTTGCGAAGGAGCGCTTTGTCCTATACTCTCGGAAATAGTCGGCAGGATGCCGACGGGCTGGGTGTGCACTCCGAGGGTGGGCGCACTGAGTTCCCTTCAGAAAAGAGATGATAATCCACCGAAATGTTGGCAATGAAGAAAGCAGCAGCGATCCTGATCTCGGTCCTAGCACTCACCGCGGCAGTGGCTGTCGCAGGGCCTGTCGAGAAGGCCCAAGCGGCGAGCAACTGCAATGCGACCCAAGCATGCTACTGGGACGGGTTCAACTTCACAGGCACTGGTCCGAAGGTGATGACGAAGTGTATCCGGTCGTTCGGGTATTACGGCTTCGACAACAAGGCCAGTTCAGTCTACAACAACGGAACACAGGACCATCTGTACGTCTACCTTGGGAACAACGCCACGGGCACTCGCGGAGTAGTTCTACGAGGTCAAGGAGGTAACCTTTCAGCGGTCTTCAACAATACGATCTCTTCGGCGTATTTCGCCAGCTATGACAAGGCGACGTACTGGAAGTCGACGACCTGCATCTGACCTGGTCCGATGACACAGCATGAGAATCGAAGCAAGGATCCCTGTCGCCGCCTAGTCGCTGGGTTGGCGGCAGGGAGCCTTGTGGTGCTCTTCACTGGGTGCTCTGGCGAGACCGCCAACGTGCCAACACTCGCGGATCATGAGCCGTCAGGTGTGTCGAGGCCGAGTGAGAGCGGGACGCCTGGCACCACGCTGGACACGATTGCTGGGCAGCATCAGTCGGCGGAGAAGCTGGCGAACTGCCTGGACGCACAAGGCATTGATGCCACGACGGAAGAGATTGAGGTGACTGGCTATCAGGGCCGGTTCCTAATCGTCATGCCGCAGCCCAAGTCGGACCGTTTTGCGGTGCGGGTGCCAGGTTCTATGGGGATGGCGTCCGCCGATTTTCCTCATGACATTTTCGATGACGATGGGAAGGCGATGCTCATTGATGGCGACCAGGACCTAACCTCGGTGTTTGAGGCCTGTATTGCATCTGCGGAGTACTTTGTCCCACAGGCTAAGTTTGATGCTGCCGAGGAAGAGATCTCGAAGCAGCTCATTGTTGAGGCTTCGAACGAATGGGCCACCTGCGCGCGTCGGATCGGCATGCCAGGCATACTGGATGCTCGAGTCAGTGTTGACAATTGGGAAACTGTACCGAGCGCTGTCATACCCGCAGCAACCGATCAAGCGCTCTTCCGTGAAGTGCTTGAGCAGTGCCCGCCAGTGAACCCGAAACGTGAGATCGGTGGAGGAAATCTCTTTGAGGAATCTGGAGACGAGATTGCAGACCCAGCGATCAGCGTCGAGCCTGGTGACGATCCGCGTGCAGAGGGACTAATTGATCTATGGGATCAGGAGGTTGTCGCAATTTACGATAGTGCAAGGCGGTGACAGCAATCGTGACTTCGTGGCGGGTCCGCACGGGTCTCAGGTCTGGTGTCGGAGCAGTCAAGCCGACGAACTGGCCCAAGCTTCCTATTGCTCTTTCGCGAGTGAGATGCCGCTACCTCGGGTGACGTGCGCTTGAGCCGTCAACGATGAAGAGACTAGGCGAGGAGAGCGCCTGGTTGTTTGTTGGCGGCGGCTCCCCTGGTTGCGACGAGTGAGAGCGCTGCTTGGGTTACGCCCAGGGTTGGCTGTGCGTGGTGAAGAGGAAATGAAGCAACGCGACACCGGCGAAGCCGACTCTGCGGCCAAAAGGGGACCTTCGTTTGGCGCGCTTTTCGTCTAGATGCGAATGGCGACCGGTGCGCAATCAGTGCGAAAGCGGTCCTGTTGGGGGGCAAGGCGGCTTCTCGAGCCGCGCGATCCCCCGAGAGATCAAATGCCTTCGCGTTGGGTTTGCGGTCTTGGTAGGTGTTCCTCACTGCGGTGGCGGTCGACTTACAGTCGGCAGGCACGTGCCCCGCGTGGTAGCGGGCGTGACTATTCGAGCTTTGGTGGCTCGGTCCTTGGTTTCGCCGCATCCGTTCGGTCGGTGTGCCCGCGCCGCAGCGGTGGGTTGACGTGCCCAGCTGCCACCAGGTGGACGCGAAGAGGCGCGACTACACCGGGCTTGGGAGGCAACTTGCATTGCTAGTCGAGTCCTGGGAATTGGGCGCCTTATGGGCTCCTCAGTTTGGCGCCAGCCTGTCGCGTCGGTCCACAGATTGCGGAGCGTAGCCAGACTAGTGCGATGACGTACCTGTGCAAATGCGGGCGATGATCCTCGCGGCCTCATGTCACTAGCAGCGCTCTCGTCGGTGGAGCCGAGGGCGACTGCGGACCGACCTGGAATTGGCCGCAGTTGAGCTTTCGATGTAAGGAGCCTTCGAATTGGTCAGCGACAGCGCGTCAGGCGGCGCCGGGCAGCGTCGCTGGGTAAACGCACTGCATGAGCACCTGGAACCGCGTTAGCTGCCGAGAGCCGGACTGGCTGTGCGTAGACGACCACGCTGGCCTGACGGTCGCACCGCCAACGGTCCTCAGACTCGCCAGCGCCGATTGGAAGTGGATGCAACCGAGCGGCCAGGGATGATGATCGCCGAAGTGTTCATTGGCGGTTTCACGAGTCCCTCGTCCACGCCACCTCCACGGCCCCGATCTCCTGGGTCGCCCCGTCTCTCTTGCCGGGTAGACGGACTCTTGGTCGCCGATCTCGTCCGCGGAATGGCCTCCGTTTGGTGTGCCCTCTGGAAGGCAGGTTGCGGGCGGGCTCCACGGTTGGTTCGGTGGGGGAGCGCGCCTGGGGAGGTGCACCAGAATTACAGGCCTGTGATCTAACATGGCAGTGCGTGGCGTCTGCCCGTGGCGCCAGCCGCCACCGGCACCGGTCGCGCATGCAGCATAAAGAAGCTTGAGGAGCAGGAATGGGTGAGCCGGCCAGGGCACTGGAACCAACGGCATTGGACGAGTTTGAACGTCAGGTCCTGATGTTTGAACGGCAATGGTGGCGCTATGAGGGCTCTAAAGAGGGCGCCATCCGGGACCTGTTTCAGATTGAGCCGACCCGTTACTACCAGGCGCTGAACCGCCTGATTGATTCGGATGAGGCATTGGCCTTCGACCCGCGCCTGGTCAAGAAGCTGCGCCGCGGACGCGAAGCCCGGCTCGACGCGCGGTCAGCGCGCCGCCTGGAGCCACCCAAGTGAGAACCACCTACCGATAGGCTTGGACACCGTGAGCAAGAACACATATTCGTACCCGCCGGACGAGTTCGATCAAGTCGATATGAACTCGCGGCCCAAAGAGGTGCATGCCGCATCGCGGGGCGTGTGGAGCCATGTTTGGCCATTCTTGCTGGTCATAGTGCTGGTACCGACTGTTGCTTTCTTGGCCGTGCACTTCTTGGCGGACAACGACCCATCAGCCGGCCCAGACCCCACCACGCCGGCACCGACTGGAGATCAGCAGCCCACCGAGCCGGTTGACGAACCAACCGATGATCCGGTCCCGCCTGAGCCCACCACCCCAGAGCCGCCGCCGCCAACAGTTGATTACGCGGTAGTGGTCACCGTTTACAACGGCGGCGGTACCGAAGGGGCCGCCGGCCGCGCTGCTGAGAAGCTCAGGGGCGCAGGCTTCGCGCAGGCTGCCTCCAAGCAGCAGCCGAATCCGGCCAAGCCGACGGCCGCCACCATCTACTACTCCTCGCAGGACCAGATCGCCACCGCTCAGGAGATCGCCACGCTGCTGGGCGCGGCCGTCACTTTGGACGCCCAGGTGGCCCAGGGCGGCATCGTCGCTGTGATCTTCTGACCGGCCGCAAGCTTGTCAGCGTCCGCGGATGGCGTCGAATGGTTTGATCATGCTCGCCGCGGCGTGGACGCAAAGGGGTGCCAATGGCAGCAACGCCCAGACGCGGAGGCAGTCCCAAGCCGTAGCTTCCAGCACCACTCCAGTTAGGCGCGGGGCCATCACGCAAGCGGCGGCGAACATCCCGGCGCCCAACGGCGCCGCGGTGCCGAACAAGAAATCCACCGACACCATGGTCGCCAGTCGCGTGCCCCGCAGTCCCATCAGACCGTAGAGGCCCACTTCGGCGCGCCGCGCTAACCACAGAGCCACCTGGAAGACGGTGACAGCTAACACGACAGCCAAGGGCGCCCAGCGCGAGAGTCTGTTTGCTAGCTGGTCGGCGGGGCTTGAAGCTAGCTGCTCGCCTCCCATGAAGGACGCGACAAACGTTGGCGCCGTTTCGTTGAACCAGCCCACTAGCTGCTCCTCCACCTGCTCGCGCGCTCCCGGCTCGGCCTCAACCCAGCACTGCTTCACGCCGCCTACCGGGGCCACCGGCACCACTAGCGCATTGGAGAGTTCGGCCGACCGCGCCTCCGCAGCCGTCGCCACGACTTCAACGCTGTCGCCGACCCCGGCCACCAGGTACGGCACCCAGCCTGAATCGGATATGCCGAGTCGTCTCGCGACCCGCGTTCCCGCCCTGACCGACCCGTCGTCGGCCCGCTCCTGCAGGGTCGGCCACATGGTGGCCGCGTAGCCGGGAGTGGCCTCAATCAAATCAAAGCTGACCTCGGCGTCAATAGTCGAGACAACCCGCCTGGAGGCGACCACGCCGCCTGCGGCGACCACACCGGGCATGGCCCGCAGGCTATCGCAGCGGGCGGCGTCCAAGCTCTGGCCGTCGTTGCGGTGAACCGCGAACAGATTCCAGCCTGCCCGCACCAACTCGTCGTTGTAAGCCCTGATCCGACCTACGTCAACAGTAGGCGCAACGACGGCTAAGGCTCCAAGCAGGATCCCGACCACCGCAGACACCGCAGTCTTGACAGGACTGGCGCGAAGATTGGCTAGCGCCTCGTTGGCCGCGAGACGGTAAGGGTACCGGGCCGGACGAGGTTCACGCGACGGCATCGGACAACCGCCCACCCTCCAGGCGGTAAGCCGCCGACGCGGTCTGGGCGACATATGGGTCATGGGTCGCCACCACGACCAAGGCCCCCCGTGCAGCGGCCCAGACCAGACCACGGCAGACAAGCTCACGGGATTCGGGATCTAACGATGCCGTCGGCTCGTCGGCCAGAATCAGGTCGGCACCAGCCGCCAACGCGCGGGCCACCGCGACCCGCTGGCGCTCGCCTCCAGATAGCTTATAAACCCGCTGGCCGGCCAACCGGTCAATTCCCAAGGTGACCAGGGACGCTTGGGCAGCTTCGGTCGCCACCGGACGCGGTAGTCCGCGCGCCGCTGGCCCTAAAACCACATTGTCAAAAGCTGTGCGCCGGTTCAGCAGCGCTGCGGACTGCACTATCCACTCCCAACCGACGCCATGGCCTGGGCTTCCATCGACCCGAACGCCACCAGAGCTTGTCGGCACCGCTCCCGCGATCACCCCTAACAAGGTCGTCTTACCGGATCCAGACGGACCCATCACGGCCGCGACCCCCGGTCCCTTGAAAGCAGCGTTGAGGCCGTCCAACACCTTCCTGGCGCCAAACGCCACGGTGCAATCGAACACTTCGATCAGCATCGGCGGTCCCCGGCCGCTGGGGCAATACGGACTCGCTCTCCGGGGCTGAGAGCACCGGTGATGATCGAGTTGCCGCTGACTTCCCCAACCACCTTGACCGCCACCGGTTCAAGGGCATTCCCGTCGACCCGTAACACGCACGTTGTGCCGCCGCTTGTGGCGACTACCGCAGCAGCTGGCACCAGGAACTCGCCGACTCCTCCTGTCCGCCGCAAGCTGGCGCTGACGGAGGCGGCGTTCGCCGCCACTTCCGCGCTCAAAACAGCCAGCGAATCAGGCGCGACCTCGGTTCGGTCCTCAGTCAATCCAAGCGTGACTGATCCGATCAGCAGTGACTCATCTTCCTCCGCAGTCACCAACTCTTCGGGAGCAACTTCTCTGGCAGGGCCCTCCGCTTCACCATCCTCGTCTAAGGCTCCGGACTTGTGAGGCCCGTCGGCGGAAGCCACCACCGCCCGCGACAAGGACGGTTTGGCCGTCGCCATCGGCGTGCCAGCTGGCGGGGCCGGCGCCGCCACCTTCAGATCAACCGAGGCCAGCGGATAGCTCTCCTCCGGCAGGTAAACCAACCAGGCAGCCTCGAAGACCGTGCCGTTCTGGCTGAGTGCCCCTGTCTTTCGGGACCATTCCTCCACCGCCCGCTCCGTCGCCTTGCCGTAAGCACCTTTATCCGCAGACAGATCGTAACCAAACAGGGTAAGGCACTGTTGGAGTACTTCGACGTCCTGGCCTTTGTCCTTCGACGCCACTGTACCTTCCATCGGATAAGCGCTGGCGCAGGCCATCCGGTCCACGCCCGCCACACGCGCCACCACATCACCAGAAGACAACAATCCCCCGGGCTCCGCCACCACTTCTTGGACCAGTCCTGTCCAGTCAGGCGCCACCAGGGCCGTCGGCGAACGCCACGTCAACACCAACTCGACATCGCGAATCGAACCACCGTCATTCGACCTGACCTCACCATCAACCGCGACTGGCTCGTCGAACGAAACCGCTTGGCTGCGCTCGCTCAGCAACCAATAGGCCCCTGCTGGCGCCAGGCACCAGACCGCCGCGCCGATCCAAGCCAACCAGGACCGCACCAAACTTTTGGCAGCCATTACACGTCACGCCCCAAACCGGCCCTCACCAACCGTACCCACCAACAACCTCCCGGTCCGGATACAAGCGCTCGACTTCGCTCCGAATACACTCAGTGACAGCGTTGTCAAGGTCCGATCCCACCTCTGCGGCATCGCCCCCCACGAAATCCCGAACGGACTTCTCCTCACCCGAAGTTTCGAAGCCCTTATCCGCCAAGCACTCCCGAAGGGCCTCGTGAAGCACTGGGTCCATCTGCGGCTCATGGGAATGACCGTAATCGTAATCCAAGGGGTCGAAGTAACGATCCTCGCAGGCGATCTCGTTCTTGCCTTGCTCGATTGGGTCCACGACGTTGCCCGGATCAATCATGAACTCATATGTCAAGCCATCCAACGGATTGACATAGGGACCAGCGGCGATCCCTTCACCGACCTCCTCCAGACAGCTACGGAACAGATCGAATGCCTCTTGGTATTCCTCGGCCGTGATCTCGCCATCTTCAAGCATCGCCGCCTGCTCGGTGTAACCCTGCCGCTTCAACTCCCTGGCATCAGACCGGATATCGGACGACGACACGCGCTCAGCGCCGCCACCCGCCGCTCCGCAGCCAGAACTGGCCATCCACACCAGCGATAAGCACAAGCTGAGGGCGACGGCGCGCCCCCAACAACGCCCACGCGCCGTCACCAGCGCGCCGCCAGCAGACATTGAAACTCCTGCCACCGCTCAGTTATACGTGTAACGCCAAGACGAACCGCCTGGCCGGATGGCCTAACCTTGAGTACGGGACTCTCCGCCTTGCAAGTCCCCTCGTAGGTGCCTGTATTAGACACCAATCCCGTGGCCTTCGCCTTCACTTTGTAGACAGCGCAAGTCTGTTTCGTGGTCGACACATAACCCTGGGTCGAAGACCCGCTAATACGCCCGCAAATTGTCTCATCACCACACATCCATCCAGCGTACAGGGCCTCGTCAGAGTGGGGCAAGTGGGTGATTGTGACCTGCGGTTTCGTTTGGGCGCGGTGGCGGCGGGCGCCAGGTCCCTGAAGGCGTTCGGGGCGTGGGCGCAGCCCGGCCAGGTCGCCGAATGGGTCCAAGGCCACTGGGGAATCGCGAACCGGCTCCACTGGGTGCGGGACGTCACCTACGACGAGGACCGGTCCCAAGTCCGCTCCGGCAACGCGCCCGCCGTCATGGCGGCCCTGCGGAACATCGCAATCACAGCGCTCAGGCTCCTGGGTTGGGACGACATCGCAGGCGCCGTCAGACACCTCTCCAGAGATCGCCAACGAGTCGCTCACCTGCTACTCACCAACTAAGACACGACCTTGACGAGGCCCTGTCTTGGCCGCTTGAATGGCGGACCACCCAGCGGCGGATTTGCACTCTCGGCCTGAGAGTGCTAACCATGGAGTTAGCACTCTCTTCGTGGGAGTGATAACGAGCCAGGTGAGGCCACAGCTCGGAGGCGTGACGTGAACGCCGCCGGATGTGACCGTCCGTCGCGGGCACCCGGTTCGACCTTGCCCAACCAAGCAAAGGAAACGTAGAGACGAATGGCTAAGATCATTGCCTTCGATGAGGACGCCCGTCGCGGCATGGAGCGTGGCTTGAATGAGCTCGCTGACACCGTGAAAGTCACCCTGGGGCCCAAGGGCCGCAACGTGGTGCTGGAAAAGAAGTGGGGCGCCCCCACCATCACCAACGACGGCGTGTCAATCGCCAAAGAGATCGAGTTGGAGGAACCGTTCGAGAAGATCGGCGCCGAACTCGTCAAGGAAGTCGCCAAGAAGACGGACGATGTCGCCGGCGACGGAACCACCACCGCCACCGTTTTGGCCCAGGCACTGGTCCGCGAGGGCCTGCGCAACGTGGCCGCCGGCGCCAACCCGATTGCCCTCAAGCGGGGCATTGACCAGGCTGTCACGGCCGTGGTCAACGCGCTGCTGGATCAGGCCAAAGAGGTTGAAGGCAAAGACGAGGTGGCTGCCACGGCCTCCATCTCCGCCGGTGACCCAGCGATCGGTTCGCTGATCGCCGAGGCCATGGACAAAGTTGGCAACGAGGGTGTTATCACCGTTGAAGAGTCCAACACCTTCGGTTTGGAACTGGAACTGACAGAGGGCATGCGCTTCGACAAGGGCTACCTGTCGATGTACTTCCAGACCGATCCGGAGCGTCAGGAAGCTGTCCTGGAGGACGCCTACATCCTGCTGGTGGAATCGAAGATCAGCTCCGTCAAGGACCTGCTGCCACTGCTGGAGAAGGTCTCCCAGGCCTCCAAGCCGCTGGCAATCATTGCCGAGGACGTGGACGGCGAAGCGCTGGCCCTGCTGGTGGTCAACAAGGTGCGTGGCTCGCTCAAGTCCGTGGCTGTCAAGGCTCCCGGATTCGGTGACCGCCGCAAGGCCATGCTCCAAGACATGGCTGTGCTGACCGGCGCTCAGGTCATCTCTGAGACTGTGGGCCTGAAGCTGGAGAACGCTACCCTGGACATGCTGGGCACCGCCCGCAAGGTGGTAGTCACCAAGGATGAGACCACCATTGTTGACGGTGGTGGCGATGCTGAGGCGATTGCCGGCCGGGTGGCCCAAATCCGCTCCGAGATTGAAGCTACCGATTCCGACTATGACCGCGAGAAGCTCCAAGAGCGGCTCGCCAAGCTGGCCGGCGGCGTGGCCGTCATCAAGGCCGGTGCTGCTACCGAGGTTGAACTCAAGGAGCGCAAGCACCGCATTGAAGACGCCGTCCGCAACGCTAAGGCTGCTGTCGAAGAGGGCATTGTGGCTGGTGGCGGGGTTGCCCTGCTGCAGGCCGGCCGAGTTGCCTTCGAGGGTCTGAAGCTGGACGGTGACGAGGCTATTGGCGCCAACATTGTGCGTCTGGCCCTGTCCGCTCCGCTCAAGCAGATCGCGGAGAACGCCGGCCTGGAGGGTGGCGTGGTAGCGGAGCGTGTCTCCAACCTGCCCGCCGGTCAGGGTCTGAACGCCGAGTCCGGCGTTTACGAAGACCTGATGGCCGCCGGCATCTCCGATCCGGTCAAGGTAACCCGGTCCGCTCTGCAGAACGCCGGCTCCATTGCCGGTCTGTTCTTGACCACTGAGGCCGTGGTGGCTGACAAGCCTGAGAAGGCTGCGCCAGCTGGCCCAGACGCCGGCATGGGCGGCATGGACTACTGAGGTAAAATCACTTAGTTGTGATCCGTGGCCCGGGGGAAGCAGGTAATGCTACCCCCGGGCCACTGCTCTTTTGATGGGAAATCCTAGGAAAACGGGACTTTGGCCCTGCGCGCTCGGGGCAAAAGCGCTACCGTGAAATGATGGATTCCATCTCAGCTCCCATCAGGGTTGGAATAGTTGAAGACGAGGATCTGCTGCGGTCAATGCTGACCGATTTGGCGATGAGCCATCCCGGCCTGGAAGTAGTTGGCGCGGCGGCCGGTTCCGCCGATGCCAAGACCAAGTTCCCGCCCGGTTCCTTGGACTTGGTTCTGATGGATGTTGCCCTGGGCGATGGCAACGGTGTAGCCCTGGGTGTTTCGATGCAGCGGGCTGACCCGAACCTGATTGTGATGCTGTTGTCCAGCCATGACGTCATGGACCTGGTGATCTCCATTGGAGAGAACGTCTCCAAGCCTTGGTCCTACTTGTCCAAGCGCTCTTCAGTTACCAAAGATGTGCTGTTCCGGTCGATCGAGGCAGCCTCCCAGGGTGATGTCATCTTGGATCCTGAACTGACCGAACGTTCGGTGGTCCGCGAAGGCACCCCTGTGGCCCAGCTTTCAAGTGCCCAACTCCAAGTCTTGCGGTTGGTGGCGCAAGGATTCTCCAACGCGACTGCCGCAGACCTGCTGGGTTTGTCGCGCCGTTCGGTTGAAAACCACCTCCAGGCCATCTACAAGGTGCTGGGGATCAGTTCACGTGACGCCTCCCCCAGAGTGGCGGCGGTGCTGCAGTTCTTGCACCAGACCGCCAGAAAGTAGGCCGGATGGGTGAGCCGCAACGTTCATCTGCCCGGGCCAGTGAGCGCTGGATTTATCTCAGCTACGTAGTGCCGCTGATGGCGGTGATCTGCGTGTCACTGGCCATGGAGTGGATAGCTGTGACCGAATGGGCCAGCTGGCCGGTGCCACAGATCCAGGAATCAGGGGCAGGTATGTACCTGCTGGGTGTGTGGTGCTTCAGCTTTGTGCCCGGTTTGATAGCCGGGGCAGCCTTGGTGCCGTTCTATCCGGCCGGCGAATCGTGGACCTGGCGGCTGGTGTTGGCGGCCATCGCCTCGCTGCTCGGAACAGTGCTAAGGGTGGGCGTGGAGTTCGCCGTCTGGGGCCCGATGTACATGGTGGGACCCATAGGCCTTGAGCTGATCTTGTCCTTCTTTGTTCCGTTTGGCTGTATCTCAGTGTCTATGTACCTGGCGAAGTCACAGGTCAGAGCGGTTGAGGCGGAGCGCCAGCTGACGGAGATGGCCTTCCAGGAACGCCAATCACAGTTGGAGAGGGAAAACGCTGAGTTGCGTATCCGGCGTGATGTGTCCAGACTGCTCCACGACCAAGTCCAGCAGCGTTTGGTGTTCACCGCCAGCCGCCTTCAAAGCGAATTGCTCCCGATGGCCGCCGCCAATGACGATCTCTTGGCGGTCGACCTGCTCAAAGAGATCATCGCGGACATTGACCGGCTCCGTGAACACGATGTCCGCCAACTGTCGCAGTCCCTTTTCCCGACTGGTGCGGACCTCGGTTTGGCTCCGGCTTTGGGTTTGGCTGTCAGCCGGGTTCCGCCCAGCTTGTCGGTTGACATGGCGATAGAACAAGAAGCCTCCGGTTTTGACACGGTCCTGGAACCAGAACTGGATGTCACCTCCAGGGCGGTGCTGATCAAGGCCTTGGATGAGGCCATCACCAACGCCATCAAACATGGTGGGGCCACCAAGCTGAAGATCCGGATGGGCCTGGAAGGCGAAAAGGCTGACCGGCGAATCTATTTGACTGTGGACAACGACGGCCAGCCGGTGGGCGAGAACCCGGTCCTGTCAGGGCTGACCCCCCACCAGGAACGATTGACCGCCCGCGGCGGCGGACTATTCCTGGGTTTGAATGATCGCGGCCAAACCCGGGTCAAGGTCTGGCTGCCCGCCCCCGAACCAGCTCCAGCGCCGGCTAGCGGTTGAACAGCGCGGTGTTAGCCTGCTCCACCTCGGCATAGTTCTGGCCGGCGGTCACCAACGATTGACTGAGGGCCTCCAGGGCCTCTTCTACTACCCGCTGGGCTGCCCGCCACTGCTCAATGGCACCGGTGAAGGCGCTGGCAGCGCCGCCCGTCCAAACGCTGGCCAGTTCGGTCACATGACCGTTCAGGACCCCAATCTCGCTTTGGATGGCGGAAATCGAACCGCGCGCGGCACCGGCCACGGTGCCCAATGTTTCGGAGTTGACTTGGAAGACGCTCATTCGGTGAACCTCCTGGGTTGTTGTGGGCTGCCTGGTGCAGACCTTCGCCGGGAACGCTATTCGCGCCGCGAAGACGCCCGGCCCCATAACGGCCCGGCCTGTGGGGAACCGGGCCGACGCCTAGTTGGAGGCTCCGACCGGCTGGGGCGCGGCATCGTCCGCCGGCAAAGCCTCAAGCTCCCGTAAGCAGCGCGCCAACTCAGCCTCCACGTTGTTGCGCGCCACGTCCTCCCAGGCGCCGGCAGCCGAGGTCAAGAACAGGCGGTCCTTGCTCAGCCATCGGCGCAGCACGCCGATCCGCGCCGCCAACACCTCGCCCGGATCACCGGAGGCGAATTCATCGCGAATAGCGGCACAGTAGGCGCGGTAAGCCCGCGGATCAGACGCCAGGACGGCCCTTTCGGCATCGCACAACACAGCCAAGTCCGGGTCTTTGATGACCGGCGGCCGGGAACCAAGGCTGGTGATCAGTTGGCGCACCCGGGCGGCCTTGGCCTCATCCAAACCGAGGTGACTCAGCTGGCCATAGGCCAGATCGGCAGACACCGCCTCATCCTCACCCCAAGTGTGGCGGCCGGCCTGGCTGACAGCCGATGGAATCACCGCCCCGTGGTAGAACGCCGCCAACCGCACCAACGGCGGGCAGGAGGCCTCTTGTGACAGCTCATCCACCTTCTGCAACACCATGATCAGGTGGTCAATGCCGTGGAACCGCCGGGCCGGATTGGCCCACCGCTCAAGGAGCTTCTCACCCATCCGGGCCACTTCGGTTGTGGGTGCCTGGCTGCCGGCTTCCGCCACCGCCCTGGCCCACACCCCGGCCAGCCATTCGGGCGCTTCGCCCATATCCGTTCACCTCGGTTGGAAGACTTCTAGCAAACCGTTTGGTTTGCCCAGTCATCTTACGTGCTGCCTAGAGAGCGTCCGTCCGCCCGGCCATCAGGGGCCAAGCCGGTCAGGGGGAGCTCCAACAGCACCGGGCCCGGCCTGTTAGGCATTCGGTGGCCGATGCCGCTCAGTCGCCCGCCCGCACCGTGTCAGCCGGCCGCCTCCGGAGTTGGAATCGACCGCAACTCAAAGCTGAAAGTGGCGCCGCCACCGGGGGTTTCGGTCAGCTTGATATGGCCACCCATGGAGGTGACCAGCCCATCGACTATCGCCAGGCCCAGGCCGCTGCCGCCTAAATCCCGTGACCGGGACCCATCCAGCCGGTGGAAGCGGTCAAAGATTCGGCTGGCTTGGTCGGCGGGAATACCAGGGCCATGATCCTGGACGGCGATGCGCACCTGGTTGTCCGCCGTGGTCAAGACCACTTCGATCGGTGTGGGCTGGGGAGCGTAACGGACGGCGTTGGCCAGCAGGTTGGCCAACACCCGGCGGATGGCCGGATCGTCACCGGCAACCCACAGTTCGGGCCATTCGGCCGGGTCCGGCGCTGACTCAGGCGAAGGTTCCGCCGGCCAGACCACGGTCACGTCGCGGTCCGGCGCCATGGCTCTGGTATCCGCCACCGCGTCTGCCACCAGCGCGGAAAGGTTGACGGGTGCCAATTCCGGCCGTTGCCCTTCATCCAGGCGGGTCAGAGTCAGCAGGTCTTCGACCAGCAAACCCATGCGGGTGGCTTCCTGTTCAATCCGGCGGATGGCGTTGGCTTGTTCTTCCGGATCACCCAGGCCGCCCAGCCGGTACAACTCGGCATAGCCGCGGATGGCCGCCAGCGGGTTGCGCAACTCGTGGGACGCGTCGGAGGCGAACGCCCGGACCTTCGCCTCGGATTGCCGCTGGGCGGCAAAGGCTTCCTCGATTTGGCTCAGCATGGCGTTCAAAGACTCGGTCAGCCGTCCAATCTCAGTGCCTTCCTGAGCGGCCGGCATGCGGGTGGTCAAGTCCCCGGCGGCTATCCGCGCAGCCGCCTGCTCCACTTGGATCAGCGGCTGCAGCGAACGTTTGACCAGCACATATCCAATGGCGGTGGCGACGCAGGCGGCCGCCAGGGTGATCCACACCACCAGCATGGCCATCTGGCGGGTGGTCGCGTCTACCGATGTCAACGGCAACGCCAGGGCCAGGGACTCGCCGCCGCGCGGCCCTACAGCCACCATGGCGGCCACCACTCGCCATTTGCCGTCTCCGGAGTTGTCTTCCACGGTGAACGGCTCGCCGCGCCGCTGCATGGCCTCAGCTGCATCCAAGTGTTCCAAGGCCGGCAAATGGTTCTGGCGTGCCTCGCTGGCCAAAGCTCCCAGCCGGCTGCCATCCGGTGCGAAGATCATCAACACGTAGTCAGACGGACCAAAGATGGGCGCGTCTATCCGGGCGGGCGCGGACAGCGTGGACAGCGACTGGGTCAGTTGGCGGTCTACTTCATCGACCAGTTTGATGCGGAGGGCAACCGTGATGGCGGTGCCGGCCAGGGCCAATCCAAGCACTGACAGCCCGGCCACCAAAGCCGCTAGCTTGACTGCCAGCGGCCGCCCCGGCATGCGGGTGGTCATGGTTTGGGTTTGCGCGGCGCCCGCACCAGGTAGCCAACCCCGCGCCTGGTCTCAATGAATGGCGGCAGCTTGGTGCCGGCGGGGCGGACGTCCAAGCGGCGGCGCAGATAGGAGATGTAGCTCTCAACAATGGTGGTGTCACCAGACCAGCTGTATTCCCAAACATGGTCCAGGATCTGGGCTTTGGACAGCACATGGCCGGCGTTGGCCATCAAATAGCGGAGCAGTTTGAACTCGGTGGGTGAAAGCTTGACCTCCACGCCGGCGCGGTAGACCTCATGCAGGTCCTCATCCAGTTCCACGTCACCCACCCGCAGCACCGCCCCTTCAGGCTGTTCGCCAAAACCGGCCCGGCGCAACACTGTCCGGATGCGGGCCACCACTTCTTCCAAGCTGAACGGTTTGGTGACGTAGTCATCGCCGCCTACCGTCAGGCCGCGGACCTTGTCCGCCACTTGGTCGCGGGCTGTCAAGAAAACCACCGGAATGTGTTCGCCGCCTTCCCGCAGCCGTTTGGTGACGGCGAATCCGTCCATGTCCGGCAGCATCACGTCCAGCACAATCAGGTCCGGGCGGTGCTCAATGGCCATCGCCACGGCCTCACCCCCGGTGGAGGCGGTCAGCACTTCGAAACCGGCAAACTTGAGCGTGGTGGTGAGTAGGTCACGCAAGTTGGGTTCGTCATCGACCACCAGCAACCGGGCCTGGGCGTGAGATAGCGGGGAGTTCATTACTCCAGTCTGGTCCGGAAACCTTGGAGCCTCCTGATGGCGGGCTGCGCGTGTCCTGAGAACCGGAGCCCGGGCGGCGGCCTTGGTGCGCGGGCCTCCCGTTATGGGGCCAGACAGCCGGCCCGGCCGGATGTGCCGCCGGTAGAGACAAATCTCCAGCGGAAGCACACCATTCAGCGAACCGGTAGCCTTGACGGGTCAGTCCTATTCACCTAACGGGAGGTCTCCGTGCCCACCGGCAAAGTCAGATTCTTTGACGAGTCTCGAGGCTTTGGCTTCATCTCAGCAGACGATGGCGCCGATGTATTCCTGCACGCCACGGCTCTGCCGCCAGATACGCCCGCACCCCGGCCGGGCACCAAAGTGGAATATGACGTGGCCGATGGCAAACGCGGCCCCTCAGCTCTGCGGGTGCAAGTGCTATCCAAACCGGCCACGGTTGGGCGGACGCACCGCAAACCGCCAGAGGACATGGTGGTGATCATTGAGGACCTGATCAAACTGCTTGATGAGACCTCCAACACCTTGCGCCGGGGGCGTTACCCCGACCGGCGCGGCGCCACCCAGGTGGCCCAGTTGCTCCGCGCCGTGGCCGGTGACCTAGAGCCGTGACCAGCCCAAAGACCGCCGCTAAGACCGCCGCCAAGACCGAAGATCCCACCTCGGTGGTGGACGATGCCGCCGCGGCGCCCCGCAGTGCCCGCAAGATCAAAGCCGACCCGTATCTCAGCTCGGAGGCTTCGCTGGAAGCCGCCCGCGCCGCCTTGGAAGACATCGCGTCCGCTCACGATGTAGGCGAATACTTGGGCCTTGACATGATCCAAGAGCGGGTTGGCACGCTCCGGTTTGCTTGCCTGCTGCCCGGCTATGTTGGCTGGAGCTGGGCGGTGACCGTGGCGCGCGTTCCGCGGGGACGCCACGCCACCGTTTCTGAAACAGAACTCTTGCCTGGCCCGGATGCGTTGCTGTCGCCTTCTTGGGTGCCGTGGGTTGACCGGCTCCGGCCGGGTGATCTGGGGCCCGGAGATACCTTGCCGCGGGTTCTGGATGATCCGCGTCTGGATGAGGGCTACACAGCTACCGGTGACAAGGATGCCGATCAGTTGGCCATCTACGAATTGGGTCTGGGGCGGCCGCGGGTGCTGTCTGCCGAAGGCCGGGCGGAGGCCGCCCAGCGCTGGTATGAGGGCGCCCATGGACCCACCGCCAGCGAGGCGATCAAGGCTGGTGGCAAATGCGCCACCTGCGGTTTTGTTGTGCCGCTAGGCGGTTCGCTGCGGCTGCTATTCGGCATCTGCACCAACCAGTGGGCAGCCCGTGATGGTTCAGTGGTGTCCTATGACCATGGCTGTGGGGCACATTCCGAAACCGATGTGGCCAAGGTGGCCAGTCAGTGGCCGCCCAACCAGCCGATGATTGACGATTCGACAATCATTCCGGTGGACCTGACCACTCCTTAGCGGCGCGTGGCGCCTGCCAGCTCTATTCGCCGGCCGGTTCGGACCCGTCTGGCCGGTCTGGGTTGAGGCGCGTCCGCCAGGAAGATTTTGAGTAGATGATGGCCAGAATGCCAAGCAGAAACCCCACCACGCAGACCACAATCCAAACCCGCACCGGGTAGATGCCGGCGGCCTCCAGGATCACCATCACGATCAACGCCACGCCCCACAGCGCGGTGCAGATTGAGAACAGCAGCGGGTGGTTGATTTGGACGGGTGGTGGCGTCTGAGACACGGCCTACAGCCTAACAATGACGGCCAGGCTGGGCCATCCGTCCGGGGTGGCCGGTCCAGACCGGCGCCAGCCGCCGGACCGGCCAAATTGGGTGGCCCGATAGGTCGGTAGGCCTGCGGCGTACGACCTACAATGGCTTAGCTTCAATTCCCTGCAACCGAACCGTCGCGAAAGAGACAGCCAATGCCCTCCAAGAAGCGCCCTGAACAGCGGGCCTCCGACTCATCCCAGCAGGCCTCAAAGCCGGCCAGTTCCAAGTCTGGTCAGTCAAGGGCCGCCGCCGGCTCCAAGAGCTCTGCCAAGAGCGGCACCAAGACGGGCTCCAAGCCGGCCGCCAAGACTAATCAGCCGGCCAGATTCGCCACCAACCCGGGAGCCAAGGGCGGCCCCAAACAGGGTTACCGCGGTGGCAAGTCCGGTGGGTCGGCGAGTGGCTTAGTCGGCGCGTTAGACCGGTTCTTCAGGATCAACGAGCGCGGGTCTTCCATCGGCCAAGAAATCCGTGGCGGCCTGGTCACGTTCTTTGCCATGAGCTACATCATTGTGCTCAACCCGCTGATTCTTTCGAGCCTGCCCTCGGCATCGGGCACCTACATTGGCGGCGGCAGCGAACCGGACTTTGCGCTGGTAGCTGCCTCCACCTGCCTGGTGGCCGGCGTGATGACCATTGGCATGGGCGTGTTCGCCAACTTCCCCCTGGCCATAGCCGCTGGTCTAGGGCTCAACGCGATGGTCGCCTACACCCTTTCGCAAATGCCGGACATGTCCTATGCGGACGCTATGGGGTTGATTGTGCTGGAAGGGATCATCATTCTGATCCTGGTGCTGACCGGCTTCCGGGAAGCCGTTTTCAAAGCCGTACCAGGCCAGTTGAAAGTCGCCATCTCGGTCGGTATTGGCCTGTTCATAGCGCTGGTCGGCTTGGTTGACGCCCGCTTTGTGACTCCGGCCGCCGGCACTCCCGTGCAGCTGGGCAACGGTGGAACGTTGAACACGTGGCCCGTGTTGGTGTTTGTGTTTGGCCTGGTCCTGGCCATAGTGCTGATGGTTCGCAAGGTCAAGGGCGCGCTGTTGATCGCGATTGTCACCACCACGGTGCTGGCGTTGATAGTTGAGGCCATTGCCTCGATTGGGCCATCCGGTGCGGACAATCCGAATGGCTGGAGCCTCAACGTGCCGCACTTTGACGGTGCCTTCCAGCTGCCTGATTTCTCACTGCTGGGCAGCTTCTCAATTGTTGGTGCCTTTGAAAAGCTGGGCCTGCTGACGTTGGTGCTGATGGTGTTCTCACTGCTGCTGGCTGACTTCTTCGACACCATGGGCACCATGGTGGCGATCGGCGCTGAGGCTGACCTGCTGGACAAGGAGGGCAACCCGCCCAAGACCAAGCAGATCCTGATCATGGACTCGATTGGTGCCATCGCCGGTGGGGCCGGGGGGGTCAGCTCCAACACCGCCTACATTGAATCCGCCGCCGGCGTGGGCGATGGCGCACGCACCGGCTTGGCCTCCGTGGTGACCGGCATTTGCTTCCTGCTTTCAACCTTCCTGGCGCCGCTGGTCAAGGTGGTTCCCTATGAGGCCGCCACGCCGGCCCTGGTAGTGGTCGGCTTCTTGATGATGATGCAGGTCAGCGGTATCTCTTGGAAAGACTATGAGATCGCCAT
>JAIRTF010000194.1 GCA_031255075.1 Bifidobacteriaceae bacterium
GGCGGCCACCGGCGCTTTGCCTTCGGTCACAGCCAACCCCAGGATCAGACCAGATAGGGACATGAACAGCCACAAGAAGATGGTGTAGGCCACCGCCCCGCCAGCCCGGCGGCGGCGCAGCTTGGCAGCTTTGGCGTTGAAGATGCTCAACACGGTGATTCCGACTATTTCCAGCATGTTCAAACCTTTCTAGGCGTTCTAGCCCTCGATGACCGACATGACGACGGCCAGAGCGAAGAAGGCAACCGACAGACCTGAGATGACCAGAGAACAGATCCCCAGTGCCAGCGATCCTTTGGTCCACTTGCCGAAGGCTGATATCAGCGCGTACAAACCGAAGACTGCTACAGCTGCGCCGACGCAACCGAACAGATGTAGGGAAATCACAAGAGCGCCATCGACAATGAATAGGGTGGTGGCGGTGATGAACAGGGCCAGGCCGCCGATCAACGTCAGGAAGCCGCTGATCTTGTAGAGCGGTCCGCGCCGCAGGTGACCCGGTGGTGGCGGAGCCGGCCGTTTCCAAGCCGGTGCCAGCACCAGCCCGGTGATCAGCGGGTTGACGCAGGACACGCCGATCGAAAGGATCACCGCCGTGGGTCGGAGCGTTGACGATTCCTGCCCAAACAGCCAGCTCGCGCCAATCCTGTCAAACAGGATGATCAGTTGGCCGAACAGTTGCACACCGGCGCTCAGCAAGACCATGGCGTAGCCGATCCGCCGGGCCCGGCCCAACTGCAGGTAGCCAACCGCCCCGGTGATGACCGCCAGCAGCAGAATGATTGAGAACGGCACGGGAGTACCCCGGTGCAGGCCCACTTGGTACATGGCGCCCCAGATGATCAGCCAGAACACCCAGGCCGCAAAACAGATCCAGAACCAGATCTGGGCTCCTAGACCAATGCTGAGACGCGGATTCGGTGGGGCGCACATCAACCCGACCAGCATCATGGCGCCGATCAACGCCAAGACCTCCGGGATGGACCCGAAGGCGACCAGCGGCCCAATCGCTTCGCGAGCGACATGCGGCAGGGCGGCCGCCATGACCAAGTTGACCACATAGTAGGCGGCCCCACAGGCGGGCGCGGCCAGCGCGACTTGCCGGATGGTTGAACCATGAACGGCCTTGGCAATGCCCCAGGCTGTCACCAACACCGCGGTCGCGGTGGTCAAATCAGCGGCGAATCGGCTCAGTCCGTGCGCCAGCGACCTGCCAAATTCATCGGCCAGGTAGGCGGGCCCCAAATAGGCCTGAACTGTCAACTCAATAGCGGAGCTGGTCAGGACCGCGCCGCCGGCCACCAGACAGCCTGAAACCTTGTAGTAGACGCCCGGCTTCTGGATCAGGTAGGCCCCAGCGGCCAGCACCACCAGGGGCAGCACGCGCAGGTAGGCGCCGTACCCGCCGGCAGCCCAGGTCGCGACCAACGGCAAGCAACCCACGGCCGCCAACACCACTGATCCGGCTAGGACGATGCCGCGCATCGGGTTTTCGTTGAGCGGCACCGGGTAGCCTTTGATCGCCATCGGGGGTGGCCCATAGGCCGCTAGGGCGCCGGCTTGAGGCGCAGGTGGCGGCGGTGGCGGAGGGGTAAGACTGGGCTGTGGAGCAGACATCATTGTTTCCTCGGCGGTTGGGCGTTTCAGGGATTCGGTTCGAAGCGGTGGTCATCGGTGCCGTCCAGGCGGACCATCCAAATGTCGCCGTCGGTACTGTTCTCATAAAAGACCCAGTCCGCGGCGACGCAGTGGCCGGAGGTGGAGTTGGACGTCAGTTCGGTGATCCAACCACCGTCGAACCGGGATGCCACCAGCTTGCCTTGGTGGTTGTAGTAGACCAGACCGCCAGCGTGGGCCACGATCTGGGAGGCCGAGCCAGCTGACAACTGGGTTGGGAAGCCGCCATCCAGGCCGGCCATCATCAATCCGCCTGGGACGGTGAAGTCGGAGAAGTACAGACGCTGACCGAAGGGGCTCGGCCAGGCCGATCGGTCGTCATACAGCATGGCGGTGTCCCCTGTGGAGAGGTCGGTACGGAACAGCTTTTCGCCGTCGGACTGTTCGGCGTAGTAGTAGTAGCCGTTGAAGACCACCCCGTAGTAGGTGTTGGCGGAGTGAACCTTGGTTCGGGATTGGTCCGCGGGGTCCAAACGGTACAGCTTCAAACCGTCCAGGGCGTCCTGGTAGTAGATGATGCCGTTGTCCAGGTGAACTTTGCCCACCGGGTCTGCCAGCAGGGTTTGGCGGTGGCCGGTGACCGGGTCATATGAGTTCAAACCGGAATTGTAAGAACCCCAATAGAGCAGCCCGTTCCAGAAGCTCAAGGAATGGGCCGCGCCCGAATTCTCAATCTCAGTGATCACCTCCCCGGAGGCGGTCAGGTGGTAGACAGCCTTCTCAGTGGCCAGGAACACTCCGCCGGCTCCTTCAACGGCGAAGCCACCGTTTTGGATGTTGCCGGTCAGGTTGCCCATGGAGGCCTGTCCAGCTGGCGGCTCCACACTGGGACCGGCCGTAGGAGCAGTCCCTGGGCTTTGGTTGGCAGACTCGGTCGGAGTGGTGGCGCCACCAGCGGATTTGTCGCCAAAGTGTTCCACCGCCCACCAGACGCCGCCCGCCACCAGCGCCGCGCCGACTATTCCGGCGACCAACCCGGCCAGCACCGGGTGCGGACGGCGTTTGGCAGAAGCAATCTTGGAGGACAGCTCGGCAGCGCTTTGGAATCGATCCGATGGGTCAAAGGCGATGCACCGCTCAATCAGTCGCAACAGCCGCCGGTCCTTGATGCGGTGGTTCAGGTCCCGCCGGTCCGGGCTGCCCGTGGCCAGGTGGATCAGCAAAATCCCTAGCCCGTAGATATCCGTCAACGGCGAAGATTGGGCGTAACCGTACTGCTCAGGGGCGGCATAGGGGAGGGTTCCGATGTGTTGGGTGTCTGAATCGGAGCCGGCCTTGAAGGTTCGCGCTATCCCGAAATCGGTCAGACCAAGCTTGCCATCTGGCCGCAGAATTATGTTGTGCGGCTTGATGTCCCGGTGGATCACCGGCGGGTTCAACGAATGCAAATACCGCAGCAGCTCTGTCAGTTGCCGGCAGACATCCAGAATCTGCCCGGTAGACATGGGGCCGGAGGCCAGCACTTGGTCCAACGATTGACCCTCAATGAACTCCCGCGCCATATAGCGGCGCCCATCCCTGGTCAACGTGCCATAGGCCTTGGGGATACCGAGATGATCCAGCCGGTTCAGGATGGAATACTCAGGGTCTGGGGTGTCTTCTTGGTCAATCTGGCTGACCCGCAAAATGGCCCGGCCACCGGTCCGCAAATCGGTCACCAGAAAGACTTGCCGGTCGCCTGAATCCTTCAGACAGCTTTCGGCTCGATACATGGCCAGCAACTCGGGCGGCCAAGTTGCCGCCTCCTGGCTGAGGGCATCGCGATAGGCGCCCAAGAAAGCCTCCCTATCGCTCATGGACCTCTCCTTCAGTTCCGCCCTGCGGCAACTCTACTAGCGACCTCAGCGGCCGGAACCGGGCGGCGTGAACCATGCCAACCGAACAGCCGCCGCGTCTGGCCGGCCCGCCCAGCAAACAGTTGGGGGGTCAGCAGTAGCGGCGCCAACACGTGGCCCAGCAGGAAGAAGGCCATGATCGGCCGGATGATGTGTGGCGGCTGGTCATATAGCAGCGCCACCGAACCAATGGCCACCATACCGATGGCTACGGCCGCCACCCAGTTGTCGCGGGCATAGTTCTTCAGCAACGCCCAGCCGGCGGCCCGGGAATGCTCAATCTTGGCGACCGATGTCGCGGTGAACGGTTCGTAGGTGCCTTTGTAGCTGTCCACCAGGTAGGTCCAGTGACCGGCCAACATGGCGTGGGAATAGCCGACGAAAGCCAGACCACTCAAAGCGAAGAAGACCACCGTTTCCCGCAGTTGGCCAAAGCCCGCCGCTTTGCCCAGGGCTTGGGCTTGCAGAACCGGCACCACCATGAAGATCAGGCTGTTGACCACCATGCCGGCGAACAGATAGTAGACCTGGCCGCTGAACAGCAGCGCCAACACCATTGGCAGGGCCGCACCCAAGTTGATGTAAGAGAGGTAGTGGATCACCAGATCAGCTTTGATGGTGCCGCGCAGCAGCGGATGGCGGTCCATGATCAGCTCGGACATGCCGTAGCAGTAGCGGCGCTGCTTGGTGGCTTCCTCAGAGAAGCTTGAACAAACCTGCTCGGTGAACTCCAAGCCTTCAAAGTCGATCAGCTTGCCGTGCCAGCCGTTGGAGTAGGCCTCCAAAGCTTTGGCGTAGTCCTCTGATACGCGGTCCTCCGGCCAATCGCCGGTGCCTTCCAGGAAAGACCGCCGCAGGAAGGCGTTGTGGCCCATCAAATGGACCTGCAACCCTTGGAGCGCCTTGGACGGCAAGCAAACCCGGTAGATGGTCTCAGTGAAGCGGGCCTGCAACCAGGTGAAGTAGTTCTCATCCGGGTTGGAGGCTTTGGTGACATGTTGGGTGAAGGCCAGGTTGGGGTCTGCCCAGAACTCCGGTGCGGTTGCCTCCAGCACGCCGGGCACCATTCCGGAGTCTTTGTCCAGCAGGCAGATCAGTTCGTGGATCGTGACGTTGCCTTCGGCCCAGCCGCCTTCGAAGGCGCCGCCGGGTGCGGTCAACGCCAACACCTCGGCGCCGGAACCCAACGCGCGGGACAGCCCGTAGGTGAAGTTCAGGTTGCCGGCCTTCTTGAATTTGCCGGGACGGTTGGCCGCCGGCCGTGCCACGAAGCCGATGCCGTGTTGCCGGTAGAACGCAATCCGCTCAGCGGCCGGCCCGGTCGCCATTGCCAAAGCCCGCTCGGATAGGGGCAGGTTCAGCATTTTTGCCAAGCCGTCGTCACAGACCACCACATTGGCCAGCTGTCCCGTGGCCCGCTGATACTGCTTGACTGCTGCCAACGCCCCGAGCAGAGTCTCAAAGATGACTTCATTGGCTTCGGTGTAAACCGGCACGTTGACGGTGATTGGCAGGTACTCGCCATAGCCGTAAACCGGTCGGCGAACGTTGGTGTAACTGGCGGTGGAGATCCGCACCCGGCCGGTCAACACGTTCCGCACCTCGGTCTGCAAAGTCCACAGCGTGGTGACCAGGAAATGGACCGGGTAAATGAAGAACACGGCGCTGACGCTCACCAGGGCGGCCTTGGCTGGTGTCACGCCCCAGGA
>JAIRTF010000233.1 GCA_031255075.1 Bifidobacteriaceae bacterium
ACAAACCCTAGGCAGGCGGGGGCCCGAGTTGATGCGGGTCACAATCAGTCTGACGGAGATGGCGGCCCACAACTATTGGTCGTTCTTGATGACTGCTTGGGCTATCTGGCGGACGGTGAGGTGGTCTTGTCCCACCACCGAACCCGCCACGATGTCCATCACTGCGCCAAACAGCCCGGTCGTAGCGCCGTGGGCGCCGTATAGTCGTAGGTGAAGCTGTCGCCCCTGATCGGAGCGGTTTGTGCGGCGCGGGGGTTGGAGACTCTTGCCTCGCACTGGACCTAAGGAGGAGGCCGTGTTGCTCGGTTTGGTTGGGGTCTGCGGCGCTGCGGCAGTGGCTGTCTATATCTCGTTGGTGGTAAGAGGACCTTCCCGCGCTGCCCTGATCAGCAAGGCCGGCGCCGGGCTAACGTTTGTTCTGGCGGGTGCCGTGGCCGCCTACACAGCCACTCTCCGTGGCGCTGGCTCCACTTCTCTTGCAACACATGCCTTGTGCTTTGCGCTGCTAATCCTCTCCGGCCTGGTGTGCGGCGTGCTGGGCGATATTTGGTTGGACCTGAACGCTTTGGTGCCCACCGCCGCGCAGGCCTTCGCCCCAGGCACATCTGCCAAGGTGCACGATGCCGCACCGTCCCCCTTCCCCAACGCCCCGGCTCAGGAGGACGACTCCGCGGCATCGTCTGGCGTCGCGCCACCCCAAGGCGGACCACCCGAGAATGCTCCGCCGGCGTTCATGATGGCTGGGTTTGCCTCGTTTGCGTTGGGGCACATCTTCTACACGACGGCCCTGATTTGGTATTGGCGCCCACCGTGGGAGGCTACCGCCGCAGCTCTGGCTCTAGCCGGGCTGTTTGCCATGGCTGTGGTGCTGGCAGGCCGGCGCAGGCTAGGCCTTGACTTTGGCCAGTTGACCGTTCCGGCTGGAGTCTACGGATTCATCCTGGCTTCAATGGCGATAGTTGCCTGGACCTGCTGCATCACCACAGCTGGCGTCGGGGCACTCCCAATGGGCGCCGGTGGAACCATGTTTCTGATTTCCGACCTGGTGCTGTGCTTCCAATTGTTCCGACCAGGCAAGGCCAAACCATCTGGCACAGCCGTCTGCTTGGTGTTCTACTACGCCGCCCAATTCGCCATTGCCCTTTCGCCGCTGGCCCTCTGCTCAGCCAGCTGAGCCCAGTTGGCAAGGCTGCGGCAGATCCGGCGGTCCGGCCGTTCGGCGGCGGGCGGCACAGCGGCATCAGGCAACCGCGGCTGGCTCGGGCGGCTCTGCGACCGCGGTCTGCATTGCCCCGTAGCTTGGCAGCGTCACCTGCGCGCCGAGTCGCGCCGAGCGGCGGTGCGGACCTTGTCCAAGAACACAGCCCGGCGTTCTTCGGTGTCCGCTTTGGAGTGTGCCATTCCGTAGGCCAGACGTCCGGTCACTTTGATGCCACACATTCCCAAGATTTGCCGCTTGGTCAACCGGTGCAGAGAGTTGCCGCTGACGGCCAACCACCAGGCCGGCGCCTGAGCGGTAGTGATCACCGTGGCCGTACGCCCGGCCAGGTGCTTGACAGATCGGAACCCGTTCCTGTTGTAGGCGAACCCAGGGGTGCATACGCGGTAGAACCAGCCCTTCAGCAACGCCGGCATTTGCGACCACCACACCGGGAACACCACCATCAGGTGGTCTGCCCAGGTCACCAACTCTTGCGACCGGGTCACAAACGGGTCCCCAGCCATGCGCTTCGAATAGCCGAACCGCAGCACCGGATCGAAATCTGCCTTCCCCAGTTCCAGCGTTTCGACTTCACAGGGCGCTCCGTCCAGCGCGTGAACATAGGCGTCAGAGATCGCCTGGTTGAAGCTGCCTTCGTTGGGGTGGCCCAAGATCACCAAGATTTTCCGCGGGTTTTGGGCAGGCTTAGGGTTCTGGGGCATGCCGGTCAGCCTACCGGCCGCGAACTGTCTGCGCCCAGCAGACCGCCAGGTGGCGTTGAGTGCCAGAATCTTTAGTGTTAGTTGTTGAGATCGGCCAAGGGAGCCTGACATGTCCAACAATCAAGTCGTTTGGGTCCCGCCGCCCAAGAAGAACACCTACCGGCGCCTGTGGGTTGGTTTGGTGATGACCCTGGTTGGGATAGTCGGCGCAGTCACCGGCACGATTCTGTGGCTGACAGATGCTGGGCTTGACCCGCGCAAAGCACCTGGCAAAGAGGTGGAACGGGTTTACCGCGTGAACACAAACGAGCCGAGCGTGATTCCGGACGGCTGGTGGACCAGGATTGACGGCGATCAGGGCTCTGAGTACCAAATCTGGGGACCCGCCAACACACCGGTAGCGTGCATGGCCAAAGGGGCATCTCCCGATGAAGACTTCGAGGATGAGTTGCGCCGTGTGGCGCCCAAGACGGCCGCCGGACAGCGCTTGTATTACTCCATTCGCCCGACTGGGGACTTCTATTTGTACTGCTCTGTGAACAGCTCGTCGGTCTCATCCAAGAACCTGGCCGCGCCGGTGCCCAACTTGTCGGTCTATGTAACCTGGGGCGAAAATGAAAACGCAGTCACCGCCAAGTTTGCTCCCATAGGGAGTGCCGCCATGCTGGCGGCCATTGGCCTACCGCTGTTGGTGAGCGGCGCCCGCCGACGCGCCAAAGCCAAGCGCGCTGGCCAAGTTCCGGGAGCCCCACCAGGGGCACAGGCCGCCGCTCCGGCACCGCCGCTGTCTCGAGCTGGCTCCGCCACTCGCGGGCAGGCCGTCCCGCCGCCCCCGCCTCCCACACTGCCGCCAACCTCGGCTCCGTCCGCTGGGTCGCCGATGCCGCCGCCACCGCCGCCACCTCCTCAGGGACGTGCTCCTGCGCTTGGTGGCGCCCCGACGCCACCACCTGCGCCCGGGTCCGGGTACTCACCCGGCAACACACCGATGCCTCCACCCCCGCCACAAGCACCAGTCCAGGCGGCTTCGGCTGGTGGGGTGCCACCAGTCCAGCCATCTGATAGCGCGCCAGTCCAGGCAATCTATCCGTTCTGGCGGCGGGCCAGGGCCGCCAAGGTTTGGGCGATTATCAACTGCTGCATGTTCTTCGTACTGGTCGTGCCGTTCTTCGCCCTAAGCCAGATCTCCAAAGCCCGGCGGTCGTTGACCGAAGCAGATTTCAACAAGCACCGCCGGCTGGCATTGATTCTGAACTGCCTGCCGTGGATCCTTTCCCTGGGCATCGGGCTGACCGTAGGCATACTGGCCAGTCTGGGAGTGATTGATCCCCGCACGCCGTAGCAGAATCAGGGATCGGCACCAGCTTCCGGCGGCGAGCTGGCCCGCCGGGCACGAACTGTCTGCCCAGAATGGGTCGGCTGGTTGCATGGAGTGACAGAATCGAAGTGTTCGCTGTTGAGATCAGCCACGGGAGCCTGACATGTCCA
>JAIRTF010000235.1 GCA_031255075.1 Bifidobacteriaceae bacterium
CGGGACGCGAGCACCGGCCAGGACCTAACTGGCCGCGACCGTTTCCTCATCGCAACCCGAGTCCGCTAGCCAACCGCCCCCTGCCAGAACCATCCGGCCCGAGCGCGCCGCCATTGACAACTTTGTGCTCGAGTCGCGCAAACCTGTCACTTTTCTGGTCGCATCGATCCTGGCCGCTCGCTGGGTCGATCTAAACCTGCAGGTCAAGGCGATCCTGTTGCGGATCCTCCGGTCCTGGGTGGGTCGCGACTGACAGGTTTGTGCATCAGGTGCGCAAACTTGTCAGTTCGGGGGTTTTGGCGGGCTAGGAGGCGGCGTGCCGCTGGGGCAGCGGGTGGAGTGTTTCGGCGTTGAGGCAAATCAGGCCGTAGAATCGGCGCAATGTTTGCAACCCCCCGAGCTACCCGCGCGGCGGGCGATGTGGCCCTCGCGGCCGATGCTATCGCGCGCGGCGAACTCGTGGTGATGCCCACCGACACGGTCTATGGCCTGGCCGTAGACCCTCGTCAGCCTGAAGCCGTGGCCAGGCTATTTGCTGTCAAACGCCGGCCGGCCGGCCTGGTTTTGCCGGTGCTGGTGGCGAATCTGGAACAACTGGAGCAGGTCGCAGCTGACCTCAGTCCCCAAGCGCAGGCGCTGATTGAAGCCTTCTGGCCGGGTCCGCTGACGTTGGTGGTCCGGACCAATCCCGCGGCCGATTTGCACCTCAGCCCCGAATCGCAGGCACCGGCTGCCACAGTGGCTGTCCGTCAACCGGCCCATCCGGTAGCCCTGGAGTTACTCGAAGCGACCGGCCCGCTGGCCGTCACCTCGGCCAATCTGTCCGCCCAGCCGCCAGCTACCACCATCGCAGAGGCCCGCCTCCAACTTGACGCTCAGCCCGGACTACCCCAAGTGGCCGTCTACCTGGAAGCCGGCCCGGCTTCTGAGCCGCTCAGTCCATTGGGTGGGGACGATGCCGCCAGACCCGCCCGAGATTCGCTCAGCAACTGCAGCCCAGGCCACGCGGCCGGGCTGGATTCAGCGGGGGTCGGGGGAGCGGCATCGACCATTGTGGATGTCAGCGGGGGCGGTGCCAAGGTGCTGCGCCAAGGCCCGGTCAGCGCGGCGGCCATTGCGGCCGTGCTGGAGGGGAGCGGCCGGTGAGGGTTTACGTGGTGCTGGCTGTGATCAGCGCTGCCGTGACGGCGCTGTCGGTGCCGTTGGTGCGGCGCATGGCACTGGTCACGGGCGCCATGACGCCAGTACGCTCGCGCGATATTCACAGTTCGCCAACGCCCCGGCTGGGAGGCTTGGCAATGTGCCTTGGGGTGGCTGTGGCGCTGGCGGCGGCCTCCCAAACCGAATTCCTGGCGCCGCTGTTCGCTGATTCGCATGCCGTTTGGGGTGTGCTGGGCGCGGCCATCTTTGTCTGCTTGTTGGGAGCCATGGATGACTGGTGGGAACTGAACTGGGCCACCAAACTGGCCGGCCAGATTCTGGCAGCCGGGATTCTGGCCTGGCAGGGTGTGCAGCTGATCACCTTCCCAATCGCCGGGGTGACCATTGTGTCTTCCCGCATCAGCCTGTTCGTGACCATTGTGGTGGTGGTAGCCACCATCAACGCCATCAACTTTGTGGACGGCTTGGACGGCCTGGCGGCCGGGATTGTGGCCATTGGCTGCACCGCCTTCTTTGTCTACTCCTATTTGCTGTCGCGGCAGTCTGGGAGCCATGACTACGCCACCTTGGCGGCGCTGGTGTTGGCCGTGACAGTTGGCGCCTGTGTTGGGTTCTTGCCCTACAACCTGCACCCGGCCCGGATTTTCATGGGCGATTCGGGGTCCATGCTGTTGGGTTTGTTGTTCGCGGCGGCCACCATCTCAGTGACGGGCCAAACCGACCCGGGGGCCTCGGCCGTCTCGGAGCGCCAGGCCTTCGCCGCCGTGTTGCCGATTGTCTTGCCGTTCGCCGTGTTGGCGTTGCCGCTGTTGGACATGTTGTTGGCGGTGACCAGGCGGGTCCGGGCTGGGCAGTCGCCCTTCAAAGCTGACCGCATGCACTTGCATCACCGTTTGTTGCGCTTGGGGCACACCCAGCGCCGAGCGGTCGCCATCATGTATTTGTGGACGGCGGTGTTGGCTTTCGGCGCCGCCGGCTTAGCCGTGTTTCGGGCCCGCGAAGTGTTGGCCTTTGTCGCGATTGGCCTGGTGGGGGCGTTTGCGTTGACCTGGGCGCCGCATCGGTTGAGGCGTTACCGGTCCCGCCGGGCCACCCCCCAAACGCCTCCCCAAACGCCTCCGCCGCCGACACCGCCAGCACCCCAGCCGGAGACCGAGTCACCTGCAGCCGACGAGCCAGCCGGCCAGAGCACCCCAGCGGCCCCGCCCCAAAGCACCCTGGCGGCCCCGCCCCAGAGCCCGCCACCTACTCCCTCCGAACTGGACGGCGATGTCGAGGCGCCGGGCGCGGCATCGGGCATCCCGGAAGAACCCCAAGACCAAGCCGGGCCGATGCCGCCCGAACAACTGGCGCCCACGTCGCCACCCAGTTACAGCCCCACCTTCCAACAAGTAAGGACCACCGATGGCAACCAGTAAGCCCAAACGGCGCAAGCCGGAGGGAATCAACTACAACCGCATCACCGCCCAGCTGGGCCTAATGACGCTGGGCCTGGCGGTCGTGGCCGGAGTGGTGGGCTACTTGGTTCGGGGCACGAACGGACTGTGGGGCGCGCTGATCGGTGCGGCCGTGGTGGGGGCGTTCTTCGGCGCCTCGGCTGTGGTCATGGCCAAGGGCAAAACCCCAGAAGCCAAAGCCCGCAATTTGCTGATCGTCTGGTTCGTCAAGATTGTGGCCCTGCTGGGGGTGCTGTTGCTGATTGAACAGGCCGCCTGGATAGACCGGCCGTCGTTTGGGCTGACGGTGCTGGCGGGCATCATCGGCTCGCTGGCCCTGGAAGGGCGGGTCGTGATGAGCGCCCGGGAGGTGCCGGGCGGCCCACTCCCATGACCGGTGCCGGTGGCCGAAAACGGGCCTTGAACCACCCAAACTGGGGCGTGTTGTTCGGTGAGCCCAAGGTCCCAGTTATGATAGGTTGTTGGAACCCCTGATTGACCATCTGCTAAGGCAGCCCAGGGCCGTCCGGTGAGAGCGCGGCCGTGGGGATCATCCTAGGAGTCAGTAGATTTGACCCTCAAAGGCGCCTCGCTGGGCGCGATGTTGGCCAGCGGCGAGGGCGAAGGCGGCATGCACATGCCGACCCTCGATGAACTGTACCCAGCCCCGTTCTGGAAGATTGGCGACTGGTTCGAATTCAACCGGCTCGACATGATCCGGGTGATCGCCATCGCGGCGGTGCTGCTGCTGCTCTACTTGGGGGCTCGGCGGACGGCGTTGGTGCCCGGCCGGGGCCAGTCAACCTTCGAATTGGCAATGGGCTTTGTCCACAAGCAGATCTGCGAAGCAGCCATGTCTCCGCAGATGGCGCGGCGTTACTTGCCGTTCATCGCGACCATCTTCTTCACCGTCTTGGGGCTGAACATCACCGGTGTGTTGCCCGGTTTCAACGTCTCTTCCAACGCCTTGGTGGCAGTGCCGCTGATCTTCGCGGTCTGTGCCTGGGTGGCGTTCGTAGCGCAAGGCATCAAGAGCCACGGGCTGGGCCACTACCTGGCGGAGAACCTCTTCCCCAAGGGCGCGCCCAAGGTGATGTACATCCTGCTGACGCCAATCGAGTTTCTGTCTACGTTCATCCTGCGGCCGGTCACGCTGACAGTCCGTCTCATGGCCAACATGATTGCCGGCCACTTCCTACTGACGGCCTTCTTCGTGATGACCAGCTACCTGATGATTGAGGGCGGCGGCTTGCTCAAGGGCCTAGGCCTTGTGACCGGGGCCGTGTCCTTCATCTTTGTGCTGTTTGAGATCTTCATCGCCTGCTTGCAGGCGTTCATTTTTGCCATCCTGACATCCGTCTACATTGGGCTCGCCGCTGAAGAGCACTGATGCCGATCCGGCAGCCACCAAGGCCGGCCGGGCAACCAAACCGAAAGGAACCAAACTGTGATCGACCTCCTAGCCGATGTGAACGGCAACCTGAATGCCATTGGCTACGGCCTAGCGGCCATTGGCCCAGGCATTGGCGTGGGCATTCTTGTGGGCAAGACCCAAGAGGCCACCGCCCGCCAGCCGGAGCTGAGCGGCAAGCTGATGGGCACCATGTTCATCGGCGCCGGTCTGGCTGAGGCGCTGGCGCTGCTCGGCCTGGTTGCCGGCTTCCTGTTCACCTGATCATGTGGCTCGCTGAAGGAGCCCCAGAGGGGATCAGTCTGTTCCTGCCCCCGCTCGATGAGCTGGTGCAGTCAATCATCTACATCGGCATCGTGGCGGTGGTGGTGTGGAAGTACGCCGTGCCCCGGTATCTCAAGACGCTGGATGAACGCGCCTATGTGATTGAGGGCGGCATCAAGCGCTCGCAGGAAGCTGAAGAAGAGATCGCCCGGGTGCGGGCCGGTCTGGAAGGCGAAAAGGAGGCCGCCCGGATGGAGGCCGCCAAGGTTCGCGAAGAGGCCCGGGCGGATGCCAACGCCATAGTGGCGGAGGCCAAGTCCAAGGCTTCGGAAGAGGCCCGCCGCATCCAAGAATCGGCCCAGCGGCAGATCACCTCTGAACGGCAATCGGCTGAGGTCGCTTTGCGCAAAGATGTGGGCGCGTTGGCCACCCAGTTGGCGGAGAAGATCGTGGGCGAATCGCTCAAGGATCAGGATCTGTCATCGCGGGTGATTGACCGCTTCCTCAATGAACTCGAAGCTGAAACCGCTGCTGGAAAGAGGGCCTGATGGCGTCAGGTAGCGCCGCGTCTCTCAGCGCCGCCAGGCGAATCCTGGCGCGCGCCGTGGCCGAACCAAAGGTGGACGGCCAACAGGTCGCTGATGAGCTGTTCGCTTTGGTGGACGCCTTGGATGCCGACTTGGCGTTGGCCCGTGCCCTGACCAACCCGAACCGCTCGGCGGCGGACAAAGGCAAGGCTGTTCGCCAGGCCATGGCTGGTCACCTAGAAGCAGCCGTCAAGGTGGCCGCTGAGGTGGCCGGCTTGCGTTGGTCCAAGGACGGCGATTTGGCAGACGGCTTGGAGGAGTTGGCGTTCGATGCCGCGCTGGCCGCCGCCGAACGCGCCAAGCTCTTGGAGACCATTGAGGCTGAGCTGTTCGAGGTCGATGCCGCGCTTCGCAACCACCGCGACCTGCGGACCGCTTTGGGTGACTTGGTGGCTTCTTCTGAGGCCAAGGCCAAGTTGGCCGAGGCGGTCTTCAAGGGCGCAGTTCGCCCC
>JAIRTF010000264.1 GCA_031255075.1 Bifidobacteriaceae bacterium
TTTCGATACGCCGGCGATATGTGGTGGCTGGGATGATTGGTCTGTGCGGGTGCTGATCGTTGAGGACGAACCGTTCATGGCGGACGCCCTGCGGGATGGCTTGCGTTTGGAGGCCATCGCGGCGGATGTTGCGCTGGACGGGCATCAGGCCCAGGAGCTGTTGGCGGTCAACAGCTACGACATAGCGGTCTTGGATAGGGACATTCCGGGGCCGTCAGGCGATGAGATAGCTGCACAGATTGTGGCCGCCGGCACCGGCCCAGCCATTTTGATGTTGACAGCGGCGGACCGGTTGGATGACAAAGCTTCCGGCTTCGAATTGGGGGCTGACGACTATTTGACCAAGCCGTTTGAGATGCGCGAATTGGTGCTCAGAATCAGGGCTCTGGACCGGCGGCGGGCCTACCGCCGTCCACCGGTGCGGGAATTGGCCGGCCTGCGGCTTGATCCGTTCCGCCGTGAGGTTTACCGGGATGGTTCCTATGTGGCGCTGACCCGCAAACAGTTCGCCGTGCTGGAAGTGTTGATGGCAGCTGAAGGTGGCGTGGTCAGCGCCGAAGAGCTGCTGGAACGGGCCTGGGATCAGAACGCTGATCCGTTCACCAACGCTGTCCGGATCACAGTTTCGGCGCTGCGCAAACGGTTGGGCCAGCCGTGGTTGATTGTCACCGTGCCTGGGGTGGGGTATCGAATAGCGGCCGGCCCCCGTGACTCCTCCGGAGTTGCGCCGGGAGGTATACCCGGGGAAGTGCCTGGCGTCTAGGCTGACGGACGTGGACAGGAAGCCGGGGCTGAGCGTGCGGCTCAAACTGGCTTTGAGCTATGCCGCGTTCGCGGTGGTGGCAGGCGGGCTGCTGCTGATGGCGGTCGGGGCGGCGTTGGTGTTGAACCGGCCATCAGGCTGGATCATCATGACCACAGATGACACCTATCTGGTGGGGATGTTCAAGTCCTTTGCACCAGCAGCCGCTGCGGCGATGGCCGTCTTGGTGGTGTTTGGGCTGGTGGGAGGTTGGTTCCTGGCCGGCCGCATGCTGGCCCCGGTGGACAGGATGTCTGAGGCTGTGCGCCTGGTGGGGGAAGGATCGTTGTCACACCGGGTTGAACTGCCCGGCCGGCGTGACGAACTGCGGCAACTGGCTGATGCTTTCGATTCGATGCTGGCCCAGTTGGAAGCCCAGGTCAAAGAGCAGCGCCGGTTCGCGGCCAATGCCTCTCATGAACTGCGGACTCCGTTGGCGGTGACCCAATCTCTGCTGGAAGTGGCGCAGGCTGATCCGGATTCCAACACCGAAGAGCTGTTGGAACGGTTGTGGGCGGTCAACGCCCGGGCCATCGCCTTGACGGAGGCACTGCTGACTTTGAGCCGCGCTGAACAGCGCGCCTTCACTGCCGAACCGGTTGACTTATCCCTCTTGGCTGAAGAAGCCGCGGAAACGCTCTTGCCGTTGGCGGAGGCGCACGATGTCGCCATAGACGTCTCCGCAGAAGTCGCCTTGGCCACCGGGTCGCGGCCGCTGCTGGCCCAAATGGTTCTGAACCTGCTGCACAACGCCATAGCCCACAACACCAGACCTGGCCTGGTCAAGGTCAGCGCCGGTGCGGGCGGGGGAGTGGCCGTGCTGATAGTTGAGAACTCTGGCCCAGAACTTGCTCCGGAGCTGGTCACAACTCTGACCGAACCGTTCCAGCGGGGGGCTGAGAGAACTCATGCCGCCCAGGCCGGCGTCGGGTTGGGCCTGGCCATAGTCAAGAGCATTGTGCAGGCCCATGACGGAACCCTGAGCTTGGCCGCGCGGCCTGGTGGCGGTCTCAAGGTGACAGTTCACCTGCGTGGCGTCTAGATAGACGGGCGTCCTTGGGGTTGCCAGGCCGCCGGGCGGCGTCGGCAACCTGAACGGCAACGCGGGCGTTGAGGGGGCAGCCTGGCGCCCGGAATCCAAAACCGAGGCGCTGCTTGTGGCACTATTCATAATGACCCCATTTACTAATCGGTGAAGGAACAGCTCTCGCTCCGCGGAAAGGATTGCCGGGCGGGCGGCGGAGACCGCCAGGGTGCTGTCCTTGAGAAAGGAACCAAACCAATGGCGTACATCGAGTTCCAGAACGTTTTCAAGACCTACGGTTCAGACGAATCAGCTGTGAACGCCCTGGATGGGGTGTCCTTCTCAATGGAGCGCGGGGAGATTGTGGCGGTGCTGGGGAATTCCGGGTCCGGTAAGACCACCGCTTTGAACCTGTTGGGCGGGCTGGATTCAGCCTCAAGCGGCAGAGTCCGGGTTGGTGAAGCTGAGCTGAGCGAGCTTTCTGGCCGGGAGCTAACCGAATACCGGCGCCGCCGGGTCGGATACGTGTTCCAGCTTTACAACCTGATTGGCTGCCTAACTGCGTTGGAGAACGTGGAAGTGGCCCGCCGGTTGGGACCCGGCAATGTGGACTCTACCGTCGCGCTGGCTGATGTGGGTCTGGCTGACCAGGCAAAACAGTTCCCAAGTCAGCTTTCAGGCGGGCAGATGCAACGGGTCGCCATCGCCCGGGCCCTGAGCAAGGAACCCGAGTTGTTGCTGTGCGATGAGCCAACCGGCGCGCTGGACAGCGCCACCGGCCAAGAGGTTCTGGAGTTGTTGGCCAGCCAGGCGGTGCAAGATGAACGCACCGTGGTGATTGTCACGCACAACCCGGTGATAGCCCAGATAGCCAACCGGGTTCTGCTGCTGCGGGACGGCAAAGTGGTATCTGAAGAACTCAACCCGGCGCCGGCGCGGGCGCAGGATATAGCGCTGTGAATGTCGCGTCCTGGCGGTGGGCGGCGCGCGGACTGCGCTCCACCAAGGCGGTTTTCGCTCCAGCCATTCTGACGGTCTGCCTGGCAGTGGGGCTGTACTGCGGCATCGGCGCGGTGTGGCGGGCCATGGAAGCTTCCGCGGATGACTACTTCCAGACCACCGGT
>JAIRTF010000279.1 GCA_031255075.1 Bifidobacteriaceae bacterium
GCTAGGAGCGGTTGGCTCCTAGCGTGGGGTTATTCGTCGTGTTCGTCTTCATGGTCGTCATGGTCATGTTCGTCTTCGTGGCCCTCTTCGCCATCGTGGTGATGATGTTCGCCGGCGCCTTCACCGGAGACACCCTGGAGTTCTCCCGGTACCACGTCCAGCTCAGCGGACTTCCAAATGGAACCGTTGGTGGGGTCCACCACGTGGATGGTCTTGGTAGCCGGATCAGTCACGTAGATCATGCCTTCCAGGACCAAGATCCGGGGGACCGGGTCCGCTCCGTGGGCCTCGGCCGGCAATTCCCATGGCGTCACCACAGGGTAGGCAGCGGTCACCGTCCCGGTGGTCACGTCGATGACGTGAATCTGGCCGTCCGTGCCCAAGACCAGGGCGGCGCCATCGTCGGTGCGGGCAAGGCCGCTCGAAGCGTAGGTGGTGGGCAGTTCGACCGGTGTGATGGTGCCGGCGGCTGTGTCGATCAGGGCGACCCGGGGGGTGGTGTCACCTTCAACGGTGTAATTGCCAAGGGCGATGGGGGATTCTTCCGTGGTGGAGAGCGTGGAGATGCGCCCGGCCGGGGCCGGCGAAGCGATCTTCTTGAAGGCGCCTTCTGAATAGGTCAGCACGCCGTCCGAACAGCCGAATACCACCACTTCACCAGCGGTTACACCCTCTCCGTGGAGGCCGGGGCAGTCATCTGATTTGGCGATTTCGACATCATTGGCGTCGAAGGCGCGGGCGCCGGTGCGGGCTTCGGAGGTGCCTTCGGAGACCACCAGCACGCCGTCCTCCAGGGGCACGGCAACGCCGTGGTGAGGCGCGGTGGTGGTGAATTCGCGCAGTTCGCGGTCCGCATCCAAGGCTTCATCCGATTCGAACACCATGACGTGGCCGGATTCGTCGTCAAACAGAGTCGTGTTGCCGTCATGGGAGACCACGTGCACGCCGCGGGTGGCTGCGAACACCTGGTCAGTCAGCACCGGATTGGCGGCGAAGTAGTGGGAATGGTCACCGTGAGCGGAGGCCCATACGCCCATGTCCAGAACCTGGAAGGCGCCGGCCGCGGTGGTCACCATCAGGGTGCGGCCATCACCAACCGGGTTGAGGCGGTTGAGGCCGTCCAGCTTGATGTCCGCCACAAGTTCCAGGGTGTTGGCGTCCCGCACTTGGATACCACCGTCATAGGTGTAGGCGATGCGCGGGGTGGCGGCAGCGGTTTCCAGCGCATCAGAGCTGGGCGCCGGAGTGGTGGCCGATGCCGTGGGTTTGGGTGTCGTTTGCGGCTCATCGTTGCCGCAGCCGGTCAGGGCGGTCAGGCTGAGGGCAATGCCGGCGGCGGTGCCGATGGCGCACCAGCGTTTGGCGGCGAGGCGGTCAGGCCGCATCCGGTTGTGGGGCTTGGATGCCGATCGCGGCGAGATTGGCTGGGGGAGCGATGGCTGCATTGGTTTGATCTCCGTTTCTGTTGCAGGGCAGCACCTTGGGGGGCTTGGTCCATCCGGGTGGCGGATGTTCGGGTGCCGTGCCGGCCCGCTCACTGGGCTGCTCGTTTGGGGTGAGTAGCTGGTGGTGAGGCTGGGCCGCCTGGACTTGCCCGACCCCTGCGGGACCGGTGTCATGCGAACCAACACCGGTCCCGCAGAAGGACCCGTCCACCACTATAGCGCAAATGCGAATCATTCGCATTAGCATCTTTGGTGGGTGCCGCAGCGCCGCTGAGCCAACCCGCCCCGGACTGCGCCGACGCGGCCGGAGACGGGTGCCTAGGCCGGGTGCTACCCAGGGCGGGACAGTAAGTCAGCAGGGCGGCTGGCGCCGCTCCGCTGACAGCGAGCAAGGCCCCCTAGGTCTGGGCTCAAAGCCCCAAGCGGGATATGATGAAACAACTATGCGATCCCAATGCGGTTTATACGTTGACGCCGGATATTTGCTGGCGGGAGTTGCCACGCGCCTAACTGGAACTTCGCTGCGCTCCGGCATCAAAGTGGACTTTGAGGAACTGATTGCCAAGCTGACCGCCCGGGCTGAAGAAATCGCCAGATTGCCGCTACTGCGGGTCAATTGGTATGACGCTTCACACAATGCGCTACCCGGCGCCGAGCATCAGCGCATCGGCTCCTTGCCAAAGGTCAAAGTCCGGCTTGGGCGAATCGGTTTCCAAGGCGAACAAAAGGGCGTTGACCTGCGCATTGGTCTCGATATGGTGGCCCATGCCCGCTACGGTGCGGTTGACATGATTCTGCTGGTGTCAGGCGATGACGACCTGACCGAGGCAGTCGAGGAAGCCCAGATGCACGGCGTCCAAGTGGTGGTGCTGGCCATCCCGGATAATAACGGCCATCCCCACGGCGTCAGCCCGCACCTGCAGCGCGCGGCCGATGGAATTGAACTGGCCACAGCCGATGACCTGACCTCCGTTCAGGCCGCAGTCATGATCCCGCCGCCCAGTTCGGTGTCGATGCCCCGTTCATCGGTGCAGGTGACACCAAAGCCGGCGCCACCATCCACTCATTTGACTTCGATAGTTGGACCGGGGCGCCTGGAGGCACCGTACATCGCCTACCGCACCGAGACTGGGGTCAAGTCCCATACCCAGGGTGAGAACCTGTTCTCCAGCCAGGAAGTCTCCAACGCGATAGACAATGTGGTCTCCGGGGTGGTCAAGTCGCTGCTGTCATCGACTTCTGAAGAGCAGCGGGCGGACATGATCAAAGCCAAGCCTTCGGTGCCCCGGGAGGTGGACCGGGCCCTGCTGCTTGACCTGGCCGAACGTCTCAACGATTATGACCTGTCAGACCGGACCCGTTTCCAGTTGCGGCAGCGGTTCTGGGATGAATTCGCCACCGCCCAAGTGGACTGACCGGCTGGGGAATTGTGGGATGGCGCCAGTCGCGGGCGTCAATTGAGCCATTCGGCTAGTAGCTTGAAACCCATGAAGGGATTCAGGGATTTTCTAATGCGCGGCAACCTGGTTGAACTGGCTGTGGCGTTCATCATGGGCGCCGCCTTCAGCTCGGTAGTCAGCAGTTTCACCAAGATCATCATGGACCTGATTGGACTGATTGGGGGCAACCCGGACTTCGACACGGTCACCATTGGCCAAGTCAACGTTGGCAAGTTCCTGACCGCACTGGTGTCCTTCCTGATTGTGGCGGCCGTGCTCTACTTCCTGGTGGTGCGGCCCTACCAGGCCCTGAGGGCCAGGTTTGAAAAGCCCAAGGAACCGGCCGGTCCCAGCACCGATGAACTGCTGACAGAGATTCGCGACCTGCTGGCCGCCAAGAAGTAGGTAGGGCCTGCCGCGGAGCGGCGCAGCCCAAACAGTTCCGCACGGCGTGGGCGTATCCGCGCCTCGCGCACGATGCGCCTTGGGGCGCAATAGGGTTGGACCATGGCAACACCTCACATTTCGGCCGAGCCGGGCAGTTTTGCCCCTGCCGTCATCATGCCGGGCGATCCGTACCGGGCGGACCGCATCGCCGAATCGATCCTGGCCGAACCGCGAATCATCTCCGATGTGCGCGGCATTCGCGCCTACACCGGCAACTATGACGGCCATCCGCTGTCTGTCATGGCCAGCGGCATGGGAATGCCATCTATCTCCATCTATGCCACCGAGTTGTTCCGGTTCTACGGTGTGGAACGGATTGTGCGGGTCGGCACCGCCGGCGGCATCGCCCCGCAGGTGGCCAGAGGCGATGTGGTGATCGCCGCCGGCGCCCACACCACCTCCGCCATGAATGAGATTCGCATCCCAACTGTTCACTTCTCCGCCGTGGCCGATTTCCCCATGGCCGCCCGCGCCACCGCCGCATCCCTGGGCGATCCAACGGTCAAGACCGGCGTGGTCATCACGGAGGACCACTTCTACTTCAAAGCCCCTGGTGTAGTCGAGGCGCTGGCCGCCTACGGCGTACTAGCCGTGGAAATGGAGGCCGCCGGCCTCTACGGCGTGGCCGCTGCCGAAGGCAAAGCCGCTCTGGCCGTGCTGACCGTCTCTGACCACCTAACCGCTGAGGGCCGCGACATGACCTCCCAAGAACGCGAAACCAGCTACCACCGCGCCCTGGACCTGGCCCTGGCCGCCGCCCTCGAATAGGACTGACAAGTAAACGAGCCCTAGACGTTAACTTGTCAATTCGGCCGTTCTGCTTGGCTGTTCGCTTTCGGCCGCGGGCCCGCGGCCTGCGGTTTTGGGCTTGCCGTCCAGCCGGGTAGGTGAGATTGGGGCCGGAAAGTGACAAGTAAACGCGCCCAGGGCGCCAACTTGTCAGTTGTCAGCCCCAGGGCGGCTACGGCCTGAGCGGCGGAAACTGGGACGCGGCATCGGCCAACCAAACTGTGTTAGAGTTGCCGGGCCGTAGACCGCCGGTCGGTGCCCCAAGAAGGTGCCGCCAAGCAGCCAACAAGGCTGGCCTGCGCAGGTGAGCTTGGACCTTCAGGGCCTTGCGCGCCAGCGCGGGGCCCTTTTTGTTTGCCGGCGGCCCACTACTGAAACAAGGAAGGAGCACCATGGCAAGACCTGACAAAGTCGCAGCTGTGGAAGG
>JAIRTF010000280.1 GCA_031255075.1 Bifidobacteriaceae bacterium
ATCGAAGTGTTCCGCAACGACGGCACCGAAGCCTCTCCCGTTTGGACCCAAGTGGGTGACCTGAAGACCGCCGGCGGCGGTCTGTACTCCATCTTGGTGGGCGGCTCCGGTGCTCACAAGCAATACGTGGTGCGGTTGGCCCGCCCCACCATTGGCGGCGCCAACGCTGTCCAAACCTTCGCCACGGCCGGCGGTTTCGAAGATCCGGACCTGCCGGACTTTGGCCACAACGTGGTACGCCCCTATTGCGCCACCCCAACCGAGGACTACAAACTGGTTGACCTTGAACCGGGGCAGACCACCGCGGCCTGTTGGGGCGCCCGCAGAGATGGGATTGACCCAACTCTGTCCACGGTCAACCCGTCCACGTTGACCGGCCCGCTGGCGGCCAACGGCGGCGCCGCCATTGTCACCCGGGTTGATCTGGACGGCGGCCTGGCCGTAGCCGAGGCTGACTTCGGTGTTACCTTGGCCGGTTCCTGGGGCGATTCGCCGGCGGCCTACAAGTCCACCAACGCCCAATCCGGCCCCTACGCCAACCCGTTGCGCGCCGGTGAAAACTGGCTGTTCTTGGGAGACCGCCCAGGCGTCTATGACGACGGCGTCAACAGTCCGCTGGCTAACGCTCACGCCACCGATGACGGCCTAGAGTTCTCCGCATCAGGCGGCCTGGTTGATGACTGGCTGCCTGCTCAAGGGCAGATCATGGCTGCCGGCAAGACCTACGCTTTCCGGGCCAAGGCCGGCGGCAACCCGACTGCTGTCCGGTCTGCCTTCATCAAGGCTTGGATCACTTCCGCCAACGCTTCAGGGGTGTCCGCTCAATTTGATCAAGCCCTGCTCGGCGGTGGCGCCTGTTCGCCATCGTTGGCTGGTTCGGACTACGTCTATTGCACCTACACTGCTCCTTCTACGCTGCCCAACAGTCGGCTGGCCACGCTGTTCGCCAGGGCTCGTATTTCGATGGATTCGGCCGTCACGGCAACTTCCCGTGGGCCGTCAACTGCGGCCGCGTCATCGACCGCCTGGAAGCCCTTCGGTGAGGTTGAGGACTACGCCCTGGGCGCTGCGCCGTCCGTCATCCGCGTCAAGGCCCGTACGGCCGGCGGCTTCCCGGCCTATGTTTCCCTTGGCTTCGGCAACGTTTCCAACACCGCGCCTTCCAGCGCTTCGGATTCCATCCTGACCACGGGCGATGCCGCCTACACGCCCTCCGCCCAAGGCCATGCGGCGGACGTTGTCACCTCTCCCGTAACGATCTTCACCAACGGTGTGGGCGCTGATGGCGCCACCGACTTGGGTGGTTGGCAGCTGGCCGCTGGTGCCGGCGATCTGACTCGCTGCGTTGACAGCCAATCTGGTGCCGACTTGGGCGCTGCCGTGGCCGGGCTGACCGGCAGCGTCACCGTCCCGGTTGGCTCCAACGGTTCGTTGCCTTCTGACATCACCTGCTACTTGGCGTACACGCCGGCCTTCGACGCGTCGTTGTCCACGGTCAGCGCCGATCCGTCCAACAACCAGGCCGAGCAGTTGTTGGCCAACTCCCAAACTTCATGGGTCCAGGTGGCCGCCAAAGGCAGCGCCCTGGATAAGGACGGTGTGTCTCACGCGGTCGCCACGGCCGGCGCCGCCGTGACTTTGACAGTTGCCGCGCTGCCTGGGTCTACCGCTCCGGCCGGTGGCGCCCAGTTTGAGACCTCGTCCGATGGCGGCACCACCTGGCTGCCCGCTGGCGGCACGCTCACCTGCCAAACAACCGCCAGCGGCGCCTGCGATGTGTCGATTCGCCTGGCGGCCAAAGATCCGGGCGGCTATGGCATCACCGCCAATTCGGCCGCTGGGTACTTGACCAACGCGGTCAGCGGCCAAGCCTCCAATACCTCGCCGGTGCCGGTTTGGTTCCGGGCCGGTGGCGGCAGTGCGCAGTATTCGTACATGACCATCACTGAGCGGTTAGACCAGTTCGCCAACTATTTGGCGCCGCGGCCCGGTGGTCAAGCCCCCGGCAGCCAAACCATCACCGTGACCTTGCGTGATTCGGCCAACCAGCCGTACACCGGTGGCCACCTGGATGGCTCTCTCGTGGTGTCTTCCCCGCTCAACGACACGGCCCCCGGTGTGTTCTTCTCCAACGTGGTTGGCGGCAAGGGCCAGTTTGTTTGCGCCGCAGCCTTGGTTGATGACGCCTGCGAAGCTGGTGTGTACACCCTGGACGTGTACGCCTCCCGTCAGGGCGATAAGCAAATCGAGGTCACTCACTCCCCGCTGGAGGGCGCTGCATTCAAGCTTCGCGACGAAACCAGCCAGCTCCAATATGTGGTCGCCAAGTTCATCACGCCGCCGGCTTCCGCCCAAGACTCGGTGCTGGTCTTCACCGGCCAAGGTGAGAGCGACCCGCCAGACAACTGGGATGACCCGGCCGCTGAGCCGATCGGCCAGGGCGTACCCCACTTCGCCGGTCACACCTTCTCTTTGGGGATCAGGGTCTGGGACGCCGGCCGTTACAACCCGGTCGGGAATGCCGATGTCCGCTTCAAAGTGGACCAGTCCTGTTCAGCTGTCTTCCTGAAAGAAGGCACCTCAGGAGTCAAGACCCTTGACGCCACCACCAGCGCGGTTGGTAAAGCCGCCGCCAGTTTGTATTCCGCAGTTGACGAGAGCTGCGAGGTGACCGCTCAAGTCATGATTGACGGTGACTGGGTTGACCTGCCCAAGGGCCCAGGTGGGCTGTACCCGAAGATCGCCACCTGGAAAGACTCTGACATCGACGCCTCCAAGTCCTACTACTTCGTCTCTGACACCGCGGTGGTGGCCGATGGCGAAGATGAAGGCACCGTTACGGTCTTCCTGATGGGTACCACTGGTGTCCCGGTAACCACTGCGGCCGCTTCGTTGGCGGGCTTCGGCCCGGACGGCGGCGGTATCACGGTCCAACCGTTTGTATCCACTGGCGAAGGTTTCTACGAGGCGCCGTTCACCGGCACCGTGGCCGGTTTGAAGGCCATCACAGTCAGGGCCTTGGGCCAATCGCTCAGCCCGCAGACCGGTGGCAACTGGTACGCCAATATGATCGCCGGGCCGCCTTCGGCCGGCGCCTCGTGGTTGGTCCAGTCTGATGTCCA
>JAIRTF010000304.1 GCA_031255075.1 Bifidobacteriaceae bacterium
TGGTCGGGGGCCCTCCTCCACCCGACCAGATCCCCAACCCGCCGAGTTGGTCTGGCACCGGGGAAGTGGTGTCAGCTGTGCAACTTGCGGCGGGGCGGAGATCAAGCCGTGCGGAAGATCAGGGACCTGTCAGCGCGCCCATGTGGCCTGCGCCCGCTAGGTCTGGTTCACCTCACCCCCTCCTGCAGCTGGGAGTACTGCTCTACGTACTGATCCAGGTAGGACTGCCAGCGGTCGGCATCCCAAATCTCCATCCGCTGTTCCATGCCGATCACGGCCAGTTCGCGGGTCAGCCCCGCGTATTCGCGCAGGCTGGTGGGGATGGAGATGCGGCCCTGTTTGTCTGGGTCTTGGGGCACCACCGAGGAGAAGAAGACGCGGTCAAAGGCGATGGCCGGCATGCCGGGAGGCGCCTGGGTGCGGTTGTGTTCCCGGTAGGTGTCGAACTGGGTCTTGGTGAACAAGAACAGGCATTGGTCTTGACCGCGGGTCAGGTAGGTGCCCTCTTTGAAGGAGCTGCGGGCCTTGGAAGGCAGGATGATGCGGCCTTTGTCATCCAGCTTGATGAATGACGCGCCCCAAGCTTCGCTCACAGCATCCCTCCTCCCTTGGCAGTCAAGTCCCTCCACTGTACTCCACGCAAGTCCCCCACGGAACCGGTTTGGGGCGTGTTTGCCGATTTTCTGGACCATTTTTGCAGGCCGCGGCGTGGAGTAATTTGGAGCGGATTCTTCTCCCCATGACGCGCGCGGGACCCAGTAGCTAACAGGGCTGAGTGTTTAGGAGACGGAGCAGTCGCTCAGGGCAAAGCTGAGCCGGAAATGGTAGGAGGAATAGAGCGAAGGGTGGAGCGGTTTGGAGGCGCGGGGTTAGAGGCCGCCGCCCTGGTCATCAAGGCGCTTGTCAAACCGCTCAGACAGGCGGGACTTGCCAGATGATCGTTTCTTCGGGGCGGCCGGCGCTTCGGCCAGCGGGTTGGTCTTGGGAGAGGTCAACGCGAAGTAGGCTCCGCCAAACATGGCCAGGAACCCAATCAGCGACACCCACAGTTGGCTGATCACCATACCCAGCACCAAGATGGCCAATCCGACGGCCACGGCGCTGGCCCCCAGGGCCACCCGGCCCCGGCGCGGTGAGGCGGGAGACGCCATGCGCGAACCCAAAGCTGGGTCCTCAGAAGCCAGTTGGGCCTCCAACTGGTCCAACACACGTTGTTCATATTCCGACAGCGGCACGGCGGTCACCTCCTCTTTTCTGCGCTTAATCAAGCATACTTACTCCGGCGGCCCGGGGTCTAAGACTCCGCTAAGGGATTAACGATCCGGGACCCAGGGCGTCGCCGCCGAAGCGGCGGCGAATCTCATCACGGACCTGGTCAATCTGCCCGGCCGACTCATCTACCTGGTCAAACGCTGGCTGGACCGGTAGACCGGAGCGGCCTGAAAGGTTCTCCAAGCGGACCCCAACCAGCCTGACACGGGTCAGTTTGGCGTCCAGAGAATTGACCAAGATGTGAGCCACCTCAGTGATGGTCTTGGTTTGATCGGATGGTGAGTCCATCGTCTTGGATCGGGTGAACGTCTAGAAATCTGCGGAGCGGACTTTGACTGAAACAGTCCGGCAAGCCAGCCCGGCTTCCCGCAGCCGCCAGGCGGCCTTATCCGCCAACCGGATAACCGCCCGGCGGACTTCCTCACCAGGCGGAAGGTCGTGATCAAAAGTGGTTTCGGTGCCAATTGACTTCTCCGCCCGGGCCACCGCCAGCGGTTCGTCATCTTGGCCGCGGGCCAGCGCCAGCAGGTGAGCTCCGGCCGAACTGCCTAGGGCCCTGATGGCCAAGGCGTCTGGCGTGTCCGCCAAATCGCCAATTGTAGCTATACCCAACCGCCGCAAAGCGGCCTGGGCTTTGGGGCCAACACCCCACAGTGAACCGACCGGCAATGGGCGCAGAAAGGCTTCGACCTGATCTGGTGGTACTTCCAGCAGCCCATCTGGTTTGGCCAGTTTGGAGGCAATCTTGGCAACCGATTTGGATGGCGCTATGCCAGCCGAACAAGTGATTTGAAAATTGTCCCGCACGGCTTGGCGCAGCCCCTCAGCGATTTGCCGGGCCGGCCCCAGGCGTTTGATGGAGCCGGTCACGTCAAGGAACGCCTCATCAATAGAGATTTGTTCAATCACTGGCGTGACCTGCGCAAATAGTTCCATCACGCCGCGTGAGATGCGGCTGTAGGCGGCCCGGTCCGGTGAGATTCGGATGGCTGCCGGGCACAGTGCTTTGGCTTTACCCAAGGCCATGCCGGAGTGAATGCCGAAGGCCCGGGCTTCATAGGTGGCGGCCGTGACCACGCCCCGTTCCGATTCGCCGGCCACTATGACCGGCCGTCCGCGCAGCTCCGGCCGGGTGATGAGCTCGACCGAGGCGAAGAACGCGTCCATGTCGATGTGGATCAGGCTGCGCTCCATAGGGCCATTATGGATGGCATGCCGCTGAGGAACATACCGACCGAACCGTTCGCGGTGGCATCCGGTCAGGCTCGCTTCGAAGTTGAGGGCGATTCGGTGACCCTCTACATCAACGCTCTGCCCTCATCACAGTTTTCCTTCAGTTCCCCGACCGATTTTGAGTTCGAGTACATGCGCTGGATGTTCGCGGCTTGTGAGGTGACGTTCTCCAAGACAGCGGCGCCACGGGCCTTGCACTTGGGCGCTGGGGGCTGTGCGCTGGCACGCGGCATCGCCCACCGGTGGCGGGATTCACGGCACCTGGCCGTGGATACGGACGCTGAACTGGCCAAACAAGTACGTACCTACCTGCCGCTGCCCCGCAAACCGGTTCTCCGTTTGCGCGTGGCCGATGCCGCGCAGACCCTATCCGCCAGACCGCCGGCTTCCCATGACCTGATCATTCGGGACGTCTTCGCAGCCGACGGCACCATGGATGAGCTGTGGTCTGGGGCGCAGGCGGCCGCCTGGGCGGCGAGCGCGTTACGAACTGGGGGCCTGTTCTTGGCCAACCGGGGTGAACGCCCGCCGGGCACCGGGGCGCGCGCTGAACTGCGCGCGTTGATGGAGCAGTTTGCCTACACCGCTGTGATTGCCGAACCGGGGCTACTGCGCGGCCGGCGTAAAGGCAACCTGGTGTTGGTGGCTCGCCACGAGCCACTTGATGGGGCAGCTGAAGCCACCCTGGCGAGAAAGCTGCGGATGGGTGCGGTGCCCGCCCGGCTCATAGTTGGCGCCGAAGCGCAACAGTGGGCGGGGCGGGCAGACCGCAACAACCGCTAAAGCGGTTTGACGCTGGCCGCTTGTGGACCTTTGGCTGAATCGACTACCTCGAATTCGACCCGCTGGTCCTTTTCGAGGGTCCGGTAACCGTTCGTTTCGATTGCCGAATAGTGCACAAACAAGTCACGCGATCCATCGTCTGGAGCGATGAATCCGTAGCCTTTTTCAGGTGCGAAGAACTTCACTTGCCCTGTCGCCATATTGGGTTGTTCCTTCCGGGGAAACGGAGCTGGCCGGGTGCCAGACTCCTGGTACTGCTGATCCTTGAGACTATGGAGCCCCGGAAAGGCGCCGAACAGGTCTCGCGAAACTGCCGCAGGTAGAAGTCTGGCACGAATTGGCTCAGTCAGTAAAGCTGGGCGGCTCGGTGTGCGGTCCTTGGGCATCCTCTGGGCTGCCGTGCGGGGCGTCATCGGCTGGTTGGCCGGCTTCCGCATTGCCCGGCTGACCGGCCTGATAACCATTCAACTGGTCCGCTTGTTGGTCCACCTGTGCCACCGAGCCCACCGCCAAGTCCTGCCCCGCGTTACCTTCAAGCTCTGGGCCGGCGGCGGCAGTAGCTCCCTGGGAAGCCAGGAACTGTTCGAGTTCGGCCGCCAACTCCTCACCGCTGGGCAACGGAACGGCGCCCAGGCGGGCGGCTGCCCCTGCTGAGGCGGCCCGTTCGATCCGCTCATCGTGGACGTTCTCCATCTTCTTGATGGCGGCGGCCAGTTCTTCGTTTTCCTCAACCTGACGTTCAATCTGTTCCTGTTGGCGGGCGGCCGCGCCTTCCAAGCGACTCAAATCGAAGTCCAACTCGGTGACATTCTCAATTGCTTGCATCAGCTTGAGGGTTGCGATCGGTGAAGGCATTTGACTCAAATACTGGGGCACGTGAACGGCGAATGTGTGCGCTTCGCGCCCCACCTCACGCAGCTTGAACTCGGTCAGGGCCATGGCACTGCCGGGAAGCTGAATGGTGGCGTCTGGCGACCCGGCCACCTGGCTGATCAATTCTTGACTGTTGCCAGGACCGGTCACCCGCCATTCGCGAGTGTGCGGACTAGGTGACGGCATGCCATGCATGCCGACTGTCAGGCGGACATCGAAGGTTTCAACTATTTCCACCACCGCGTCGGTGAAGGCCTCCCATTTGAGGTCCGGTTCGGGTCCATACATCAACAAGAACGGCTGCCCAGTTGAATCTACGGCCAGGTCAATGCCCAGCGAAGGTTCGCTGTAGCCGGTCCAGCCACCATCTGCGAAAGTCACCGGTGGCCTCCGTGAACGGTAGTCGATAAGTTCATCAGCCTTGAAAGTGACCAGCCGCTTGGTTTCGGCCTGGTTCACCGTATCCGCGATCATCAGCCCGGCGGCAATTCCGGAGTCGACAAACCCCTCAAAGGCGTAGAGCATGACGGGTGGTGCCTGGGCGGCATCCAAGACCGAGGCGGTTTCCTGGTTGATGGTGTAAAGCTTGTTCATTGGTTCCTCTGTTAGTTGATCAGACTGCGCCCATCACAACGCAATGAACTGTTGACCTATTCCAGACCCGGACGGCGCGGCCGTGGGCTGGGTTTTGGCATTCGCCGGCGGCCGCTGCGCCGCTGGTTGGGCGGCTGCCACCGGGGTACCGGGGCGCGGGGTGGGGCGCTGACTGGGCCGCTTCGGCTAGAGGTTGGCCGGTCCGCTGGACAGAATTGGCCAGCCGTTTGCGGGTCCCGGCCGAAGGCCGCGTAGTAGAATGGTGTGCTCAATTTTCATCGCTGGAGGGGACTGCGCCTTGGCCGCTGGCGGCTCGCCCATAGCATCTGAACAAGCCTATTTGGACCGGCTGTACACCCGCTTGGATCAACTGCGGGCGGAGGCCCGGCGGCGCCTGGCTTCGGTCAGAGCTTCACGGGCCGGCGGCTCACCCCAGAACCGATCCGAACGGGACGCCTTCGCGGCCCTCCACTCCGACCGGCTGGCCCAACTGGAACAAGTTGAGGACCGGTTGGTCTTTGGGGCGCTGACCATGGACAACGCCGAAGTTCGGCACATCGGCCGGATTGGCTTGCAAGACGAACAGCTCCAACCATTGCTGACTGATTGGCGGGCGCCGGCCGCCGAACCGTTCTACCAGGCCACTCCGGCCCAACGCCTGGGGGTGGCTCGGCGGCGTCACATCACCACCACCAACCGCCGAGTCACCGCCGTTGAAGACGAGTTGCTCGATGTCGAAGCGGCCTCCGGTCATGCCGCCGATGGCCTGGACTTGAGCGGCGAAGGAGCCCTGATGGCGGCCCTGGCTGAGGGCCGTACCGGCCGCATGGGTGACATTGTGGCGACCATCCAAGCCGAACAGGACCGGATCATCCGCTCCGAGTTGCGCGGCGCGCTGGTGGTTCAGGGCGGTCCCGGCACCGGCAAGACGGCCGTGGCCCTGCACAGGGCGGCTTACCTGCTGTACACCCACCGCGAACGGCTGGCCAGCGCCGGGGTGCTGATAGTTGGGCCGTCCAACATTTTCCTGCAGTACATAGACCGGGTGTTGCCGTCCTTGGGCGAGACCGGAGTGGTGGCCACCACCATGGCCGGTTTGCTGCCTGGGTTGAACGCCACCGCCGTTGAACTGCCTGAGGTGGCGGAGTTGAAAGGCCGCCGGGCCATGACCGATGTGGTGGCCCGGGCGGTCCGCGAACGGGCCCGTCTGCCCCGCCGCAACATTGCCCTGCCGGTGTTGGGTCGCGATTTGGTTCTCAAACGGTCCGATGTCAAAGCCGCCCGCTCGGCCGCTTTCGCCACCGGCAAGCCGTACAACCAGGCGCGGTCCACCTTTGTGCGCGAGATTCTGCGGCGTTTGGCCGCCCAATATGCCGAACAGCTTGGCCCTGGTCTGGGTACCGCTGACCTGGAAGAAGTGGTGCAAGATTTGCGATCCGCCCGCGATGTGCGGGTGGCGGTGAACTTGTGTTGGATGCCCATGACGCCGATGCGTCTGCTGGAGGATCTCTTCGCCAAGCCGTATTTGCTGGACTATTGCGCCCCCAAGCTGACCGCCGCCGAACGTCAACTGTTGGCCCGACCAATCGGTTCGCCGTGGACGGTTTCCGACGTACCGCTCTTGGATGAGGCTTGGGAGTTACTAGGCCAGGACGATGCCGCGTCACGCGCCGAGCTGAAACACGCCGCTTTGCGCCGGCAACAGGACGTGGATTATGCCCGTACCGTGTTGCGCGAACATGGCGCCATGGGTTTGGTGACACCGGAACAGTTGGCTGATCGGTTTGCCGCCACCGGGCCGTCTTTGACGTTGGCAGAGCGGGCCGCCCAAGACCGGGATTGGGCCTACGGCCATATTGTGGTTGATGAAGCCCAAGAACTGACTCCTATGGATTGGCGCTGCCTGTTGCGCCGCTGCCCCAGCCGGTCGTTGACCATTGTGGGTGACTCCGGCCAAACCAGGGCGCCGGGCGCATCTGGTTCTTGGAGCCAATCCTTGGATGAGGCACTCGGCAAAGGCAACTGGCGGATTGAGCGTTTGACCGTTAACTACCGCACTCCAGGCGCTGTTGTCCGGGCCGCTCAGAAGATGGCCCGCGCCGCCGGTTTGCCGGTTGGGGATGACGTGGCCGCCCGCGAACTGCGCGGATCACTGGAGACTATCTACGATCCAGACCCGGTGGCCCGGGCCGTGGCTCTGGCCGCTGAGCGTTTGCCGCGTGGAGCTACCGGCCGGTTGGCGTTGATTGCGGCCGAGCCGGATTTGGCGCGAGCCAGAACCCTGGCCGAAGCCGGCCCGTTGGCCGGCGCTGCCGGACGCCCTGGTGAGAATCTGCTTGATTTCCCGTTGGCGGTGTTGGACGCCGCCCGGGCCAAGGGTTTGGAGTTCGACGAAGTGGTGATCGCCAACCCCAGCCGGATAGCTGCCGGCCCCGAACCGACTGCCTTGGGGCGGCGCACCGGCGCCGCCGATCTGTATGTCGCCATGACCCGGCCAACCAGGCGTCTGTGGCTGGTTGAACCGGAATCCGACCGGCCTGCCGGTCAACCCTTGGACCAGTCCTCCACTCAGCCGCCAGCCGGCCAAGCCTGATCCCGGCGCTGGGTCACAGCTTCAGCCCTGGCTGGCGTGGGACCCACCGGTGCCAGATTGGGGGACTGGCGGCGCGGCATCGGCCACCGGGGCGGTGCGGAGAGTGTCAATGCCTCGCGGGCGGCGGGACGCGCGGCTAATATGTGACGGTGCCTGACAAACCCCCCAAAGCTCTGCTGCTTGAAAACGTTCACCCGGTGGCCACCGACCTGCTGGAACGGGCCGGAGTGGAAGTCGAAAACCGCGCTGGTGCCCTGGATGAAGCCGAACTGATCGCTGCGCTGGACGGGGTGGACCTGTTGGGCATCCGGTCTAAGACCCAGGTCACTCGCAAGGTCATAGCAGCCCATCCCGATCTGTTGGCGGTTGGTGCCTTCTGCATCGGCACCAATCAGATCGCCATGCAGGCCGCCTCCCGCGCCGGGTTGGCCGTGTTCAACGCACCTTATTCCAACACCCGCTCTGTGGTGGAGATGGCCGTGGCCGAGATTATTGCTCTGACCAGGCGTTTGACCGAACGCGACCGGTCTTTGCATGAGGGCGTCTGGCGCAAGTCCGCCACCGGGTCGCATGAGGTGCGCGGCCGCACCCTAGGGATTGTGGGCTACGGGAACATCGGCTCACAGCTGTCGGTATTGGCCGAATCGCTTGGCATGACGGTGGTGTTCTATGACATCGCAGAGAAGCTGGCCCTGGGCAATGCCCGGCGCTGCGAATCCTTGGATGAACTGTTGGCCGCCTCCGATGTGGTCACCGCCCATGTCGATGGGCGGCCTTCCAACCAGGGCATGTTTGGGCCGGACGAATTCGCGGCCATGCGCGAAGGCGCTGTGTTCATCAACCTGTCGCGCGGACATGTCGTGGAACTGGGCGCCCTCAAGGGCGCCATCGAATCTGGCCACCTGGCCGGGGCCGCAGTTGACGTGTTCCCCACTGAACCGAAATCGGCCGGCGATCCGTTCGTGTCCGAGTTGCGCGGGCTGCCAAACGTCATCCTGACCCCGCATGTGGGTGGTTCCACCGAGGAAGCCCAGGAAAACATTGGCCGGTTTGTGGCCGGCAAGCTCCGCGACTACTGGAAGACCGGGTCTTCTTCGATGTCTTGCAACTTGCCGTCTTTGACTTTGGATGGCGGTACCTTTGGCGACCACCGGGTGGCCCATCTGCATCACAACCGTCCCGGTGTGCTGGCCTCCATCAACGCCGCCTTGGCTGACCGGGGTGTCAACATTGTGGGCCAGATGCTGGGAACCCGTGACGAATTGGGTTACGTCATCACCGATGTGGGTACCCCAGCCAATGCTGAGGGCCTTGAGTACCTGGCCTCGTTGGATGAAACTATCCGCCTGCGCGTTCTCTACTGACAGCTGATCGCCCCAGGTGACCGATCAGCGGTGGGCTTGAGGCATACTGAGTCGCGTGGAGGTCAAAGTCGCAGTTGGCCAGTTGGCGCCAACCGAAGATGCCCGAGCCAACTGGGAGGCTGCCGCCCGGTTGGCTGAGGCGGCGGCTCAGGCCGGCGCCAGCCTGTTGATCCTGCCGGAACAGACCATGTTGGCTGGGCGCGCCCAGGACCCTGGCCGGTTCGCCGCTCTGGCGGGAGCCGCATGGGATTGGTGGCCGGCCCAATTGGCCCAGGCCGCCCAGAGCCTGGACATTTCGATAGTGGCGGGCGGGTTCGCCCCCGGCGGAGCCGCCCAACTAGGACTGGCTGAAGGGCCGCGAGCGGCCATGACCGCCGGAGGCGCCCCGGACAAGCGTCCGTTCAACGTTCTGCTGGCTGTGGACAGCAGCGGTCAGCTGGTCGCCTGCCAGCCCAAGATTCACCTCTATGACGCCTTCACCTTCGCCGAATCAGACATGGTCCGGCCTGGCAGCCCGGCCGCCGCCCAAGTGTTGGAGCTGGCGGGACTCAAATTGGGGTTAGTCAACTGTTACGAGTTGCGCTTCCCAGAGCGAGCCCGGGCCCTGGCTTTGGCCGGCGCCGAAGCGTTGACAGTCAGCGCTGCTTGGGTGCGTGGCCCGCTCAAGGAGGACCACTGGAACACGCTGCTGCGGGCGCGGGCCATCGAAAACTGTGCCTACGTGTTAGCAGCTGGTACCCGCGCCAAAGACACCATCGGCCGGTCCCAGGTGATTGACCCAGGTGGGGTGACGGTGGCCGGGTTGGGAGTTGAAGCCGAAGGCTTGGCAACCGCGGTGGTCAACACTGGGTTGATCGAATCCACCCGTGAGGCGACCGGCTCGGTCTAGATGACGCGGGCGGCTGCGGCGGCCGCCGCTACCAGGTCTTTGATGGCCCCAAAATCGCGGTTGGCCAGGGCTTTGGCTGGCACCATCCAGGAGCCGCCAACAGCCAAGACCGCTGGAACAGACAGGTATTCGGACAGGTTGCCGAGTGAGACACCGCCGGTCGGGATGAATTTCAGTCCCCCAAATGGGCCGGCCAGGGCTTTGATGGCCGGTGGCCCACCAACGTTGGAGGCGGGGAAGAACTTCAACACGTCCAGGCCCAGTTCCAGGGCGGCCATGATTTCGGTGGCTGTGGCCACTCCTGGCAGGACTTGCAGGCCGCGTTCGCGGGCCCGTTCCACCACTGCCTGGCTGAGCCCAGGTGAAACCACGAAGGACGCACCGGCGTCTGCCGCCTGATCAACTTGGGCCGGCGTCAGCACGGTGCCGGCGCCAACCAGCAGGTCACCGCGGCTGGCCATCTGGGCGATGGCGGCCGGTGCGGCTTTGGTTCGGAAGGTCACTTCCGCTACCGGTAGGCCCCCTCCGACCAGCGCTTCGGCCAGCCCGGAGGCGGCATCGGCATCTTCAATAACGACTACGGGCACAATCCGATATTCGGCCAGTGCCTCGAATCCACTCACTTGTTTTGCTCCTTCGCGTATACGGTTCGCCGGGGTCTTGGCCCCGTCAGCTGCAGCCGCTGGTTGAACCGCAACCTTCGCAAACGTGACAAGAGCCCGCAGGCCGCATCTTAGTACCGCAGGTCATGCAGATCGGAGCGTCCGCTTCGCGGCCCTGGAGAGCATCCAACAGTTCGGCTGTCGAGTGGACAGCCCGGGCGGGCGCCGGCGCCGGGGCCGGCTCCAGGGCCACATCCTGGCTGGCGGATTCGGTGTCCACCTGATCAAACTCGTCATAGGAGCCGGTCTCCAGCTGGCGTTCACGCTCTGCGGCGGTGAAAATCCCCAAAGCCGAACGTGATTCGAAGGGCAGATGGTCCAGCGCCAAGCGGCGGAAGATGTAGTCCATGACGGATTGAGCCATGCGGACATCCGGATCATCGGTCAAGCCGGCCGGTTCGAACCGCTGGTTGGTGAACTTCTGGACGAAGGTCTCCAACGGCACACCGTATTGCAGACCAATCGAAACTGCGATTGAGAAGGCGTCCATCACACCGGCCAGGGTGGAACCCTGCTTGCCCAGTTTGAGGAACACTTCACCGAGTTCGCGGTGTTCGTTGTCGAAGCAGCCGGCGGTGATGTAACCCTGGGCGCCACCGACCGCGAAGGAGGTGGTGATGGAGTAACGCCGCTTGGGCAGACGCCGCCGCGCCGGCTGGGGCGCCAGGCCTTTCTTTTCGGCCTCATCAGCGGCGGACTTGCCGTCCTTGGAGGCTTTGCCGTCAGACAGCGGCTGAGACACCTTGCAATTGTCCCGGTAGATGGCCAAGGCTTTGAGTCCCAGTTTCCAGCCCTGGAAGTAGACGTCCTCGATCTCTTCAACTGTGGCCGATTCAGGCAGGTTGACGGTCTTGGAGATAGCGCCGGACAAGAACGGCTGAGCGGCGGCCATCATCCGAACGTGTCCCATCGGAGCGATGGCCCGTTGGCCCACCGCGCAATCGAACACTTCGTAGTGTTCGGTGGCCAGACCGGGCGCTCCGACCACATGGCCGTGTTCGGTGATGAACTCGATGATCGCTTCGATGGTCTCGGCTTCGTAACCCAGCCGCGACAGTGCCATCGGCACGGTCTGGTTGACGATCTGCATGGAGCCGCCGCCGACCAGTTTCTTGTACTTCACCAGCGAGAAGTCCGGCTCAATGCCGGTGGTGTCGCAGTCCATCATGAAGCCGATGGTGCCGGTCGGTGCCAGCACCGAGACTTGGGCGTTGCGCCAGCCGTGTTTCTGGCCCAGTTTGAGGGCTTGCTCCCAGGCTTTCGATGCCGCCTGGTGGACATCCCCATCCAAGGTGGAAACGGTTTCCAAGGCGTCATTGGCGGCGTGGTGGCGGCGCATCACCTTTTGGTGGGCGGCAGCGTTGGCCAGGTAACCGGCGTAAGACCCGGTGGCGTCAGCCAGTTCAGCCGAGCGGCGGTAGGCGGTGCCGGTCATCAGCGAGGTGATGGCACCGGCCAAGGCCCGCCCGCCGTCCGAGTCATAGGCCAGGCCGCAAGCCATCAGCAGCGCCCCGAGGTTGGCGTAGCCGATCCCCAACTGACGGAAGCGCCGGGTGGTTTGACCAATTGCTTCGGTCGGGAAGTCAGCAAAGGTGATCGAGATGTCCATAGCCGTGATGATCAGCTCAACCGCCCGCTCGAACCGGGCCGCGTCAAAGAAGCCATCTGGCTTGAGGAACGCCAGTAGGTTCAACGAGGCGAGGTTGCAGGAGGAGTTGTCCAGGTGCATGTACTCCGAGCAGGGGTTGGAAGCAGTGATGCGACCGGTCTCCGGT
>JAIRTF010000123.1 GCA_031255075.1 Bifidobacteriaceae bacterium
AGCAAGGAGGCAGCGGAATGTCACAGACACCAGATCCCTATTCACAGGGACCTCACTCACAATATCCAGCGGCGCCCTATGATCCGGAAGGATCAGGGAGCCAGCAATACCCGCCAGCACTACCGCAGCGCGTGTCCGATCCGTACATGACCCCTGCTCTGCCGCCCTATTACGGCGGCGTGGTCAGGGCTCCTCAAAACGGCATGGGTACAGCAGCGCTGGTCCTGGGCATCTTAGGACTTTTCCTGGGGCCGTTGTCTGTGCTGGGGATCATCTTTGGTGCAATAGGCCAACGCAAGGCCGATGCCGGTCTCGCCAATAACCGCAGTTTGGCCACTGCCGGCTTTGTCACCGGGATCATAGGTCTAGTTGGTTGGATCGTTGTATTGCTCCTACACATGTCCTAGGACCGACCCGCCGCCGCCTCTAGGCAGGCGGAACAGGAGGGCGGCTTCGCACTTCCCCTTGGAAGACGGGGAGGGTCCTGGGGCCTGGTGTGAAAGGTAGGCTCGTGGTGTGAATCAGCCGACAGTTGCGGTGCTGTTGCCTTGCTATAACGAGGCCGCCACCATCCACAAGGTAGTCACCGATTTTCGAGCGGCGCTGCCCGAAGCGACCGTCTACGTCTACGACAACAACTCGACCGACGGCACCGCTGAGGAAGCCGAGCGGGCCGGCGCCGTGGTGCGCTGCGAACCGCAGCAAGGCAAGGGCTATGTGATGCGGTCGATGTTCCGCGACATCGACGCCGATTGCTACGTCCTGGCCGATGGTGACGACACCTACCCGGCCGAGGACGCCCCCAAAATGGTGGCCGAAGTGCTGGACGGCCGCGAGGACATGGTGGTGGGGGACAGGTTGTCTTCCACCTACTTCACAGAGAACAAGCGGCGTTTCCACGGCGGTGGGAACGTGCTGGTCAGGAAACTGGTCAACTCGTTCTTCGGTGGTGAGGTGACGGACATCATGACCGGCTACCGGGCCCTGTCCTTCTCATTTGTGAAGTCCTTCCCGGTGCTGTCAACGGGCTTTGAGATCGAAACCGAGATGACGGTATTTGCCCTGGAGAACAACCTGCGGGTGACGTCGGTACCGGTCGGCTACCGGGACCGGCCGGAAGGTTCGCAGTCCAAACTGTCCACGTTGCGTGATGGCTTCAGGGTGTTGAGGACCATTGCCAGGCTGTTCAAGGACTACCGGCCGCTGCTGTTCTTCTCACTGCTGGGCCTGCTGTGCGTGCTGGCCGGCGGTGGTTTGGGCATCCCGGTGGCCATTGAATACTTCCAGACCGGCGTTGTACCCCGGTTCCCCACCCTGTTCGCGGCCTTCTTCTCGCTGCTGGCGGCCATGCAATTGTTCACCGCCGGGCTGATCTTGGACACTCAGGCCCGGGCCCGTCGCCAGGCCTTCGAACTGGCAGTCAACCAGATGACCCTGCAGCGGCCTTCGCGTCTGCGCTAGCGGCGGCCACCCCGGCCACGTCTGCCAAGATGTTCCGGCAGTTGCCCAGCAGGGGTACTTCCAAGGCTGTGTCGAACAAGGATGTGCCGGGCCCGCCATCTGCGTGCCAATCCCAACCGACGGCCGCCTGAGCGCCGTTCGCCGCCGGCGCCGCGGTGTGGCATCATTGAAAGCGTGACTTACCAGTCCGTGATTATTACCTAGCGCGCCCGGCCGGCTGAGCCTGCGGCGCGCGAACCTCCTGTCCACCGGCGGGAGGTTTTTTATTGCCAACCCAAACCCAGCCCTCAACCACAACCGAATCAAACTCAGCTCACAGATGGAGACACCCATGTCAGTCCCGTTCCACGTCTACGACACCACCTTGCGCGATGGCGCCCAGCAAGAAGGTATGAATCTGTCGGTACCGGACAAGCTGGCCATTGCCGAGTTGCTGGACCGCCTGGGTGTTGGGTATATCGAAGGTGGCTGGCCGGGTGCCATCCCCAAAGACACCGAGTTCTTCCAGCGGCTGGCCAAAGAGGTCACGTTGACTAACTCGACTCTGGCCGCCTTTGGCGCCACCCGCCGGCCGGACGGCCACGCCAACACAGACCCCCAGGTCAGGGCGCTGTTGGAGGCAGAAGCGCCGGTCGTGACATTGGTCGCCAAGTCAGATATCCGCCACGTCCGCCGGGCGTTGAAGACCACACCGGAAGAGAACCTGGCCATGATCGCGGACACGGTCAGCTTTCTCCATTCCGAAGGCCGGCGGGTGTTCTTGGATGCGGAACACTTCTTTGATGGCTACCGCTTCGACCCGGCCTACGCCTTGCGGTGTGTCACAGCAGCTGAGGACGCCGGCGCCGAAGTGGTGGTGTTGTGTGACACCAACGGCGGCATGCTGCCGGATTGGATCGGGCGGATTGTGCGGGAGGTGCGGGACGCGGCATCGGGCATGTTGGGGATTCACTGCCACAACGACACGGGCTGTGCGGTGGCCAACTCGCTGGCGGCCGTGGAGGCCGGCGCGGAACACGTTCAGGGCACCATCAACGGCTACGGCGAACGGACAGGTAACGCTGATCTGACGGCCATCATTCCGAACCTGGTGGAAAAGCTCGGCCGCCCGGTCATGACAGAACGCCAACTGGCGGACTTGACCGGAGTGGCCCACGCCATCAGCGAGGTCACCAACATTGCGCCGTTCGCTCGCCAGCCATATGTCGGTGCTTCAGCCTTCGCCCACAAGGCTGGGCTGCACGCCAGCGCTATCCGCGTAGACCCGGACTTGTACCAACACATCGATCCGGTCTTGGTGGGCCATGACATGCGCATGTTGGTTTCAGAGATGGCCGGCCGCGCCTCAGTCGAATTGAAGGGCCGCGAACTGGGCTTCGACTTGACCGGCCAAAAGGACGTCTTGGCGCGGGTCACAGAGAAGGTCAAGGACCTGGAAGCCCACGGTTACACCTTCGATGCCGCTGATGCCTCCTTCGAGTTGCTGTTGCGTGGGGAGCTCCCCGGCGGTCGCCCGGAGTTCTTCCGGGTTGAGTCTTGGCGGACGATCTCAGAGACCATGCCGGGCGCGCCGGTGCAATCAGATTCC
>JAIRTF010000306.1 GCA_031255075.1 Bifidobacteriaceae bacterium
GCAGCGCCGCTGTTGATAGTGCTGGGCGCATTGTTGTTGGGCGGTATCAGCGGTTCGCTGATCCGGTTGGAGGACCGGCTTGACCAGGGCGCCGAATGGCTGCGCCGAAAGGTGGCCCGTGGGGCCGAACCGGGCCGTTTCTCAACTGGGCTGGTGACAGCCACCTTGGTGTTCTGTGTGGGGCCGCTGTCAATTCTGGGTTCGCTTAGTGACGGGCTGGGCCGTGGGGCCGAACAACTGCTGGTCAAATCGGTGCTGGACGGGTTCGCCTCGATCGCTTTCGCTTCTGCCTTCGGCATTGGGGTGGCTTTCTCAATCATTCCGCTGGCCATCTACCAAGGTTTGTTGACGTTGCTGGGCGCCGGCCTGGGCGAGTTCTTGACCCTGGGGCAGATCGACGCGTTGGGGGCCACCGGTGGGATCATCCTGATTGGCCTAGGTATCCGCTTGGCGGACATCAAGAAGATCGCCGTTGCGGATCTGCTGCCGGCGTTGGTCTTCGCGCCGCTGCTGGTCTATCTGGTTTCCTTGGCCCGCTAGAGCGGTCAGGTCTTGCGCAGGTAGATCTTCTCCACCAGATGATCAGCGCCCTTTTGGAGGACCAACGAAGCCCGCAACCGGGTGGGGCGGATGTTCTCGCGCAGGTTGGGGGAGTTGACCTGATCCCAAACGCTCAAAGCGTAAGCGGTGGCGTCTTGATCCGACATGTTGGCGTAGCGGTGGAAGTAGCTTTCGGCTTTGGTGAAGGCGGTTTCCCGCAGGGCCAGGAACCGGCTCTTGTACCACTCGCGAATGTCCGGTTCGGCGGCGTCAATGTAGATCGAAAAGTCGAAGAAGTCGCTGACCACCAGCTCTTCGGCCACACCACCGGTGGTCCGGGCGGCCTGCAACACGTTCAGGCCCTCCACTATCAAGATGTCCGGTTGGGTCACCGCCGTCACCTGGTCGGGTTGGATGTCGTAACGCAGATGCGAATAGCTGGGCGCCTCAACCCGCGGCGCTCCAGCTTTGACCTGGGACAAGAACCGCAACAAAGCCAGCCGGTTGTAAGACTCGGGGAAACCCTTACGCATTGACAGCCCACGGCGTTCCAGTTCGGCGTTGGAATACAAGAACCCGTCGGTGGGCAACAGCTGGACCCGCGGCGTGTCCGGCCAGCGGGCCAGCAGCTCCACCAACAGCCGGGCCACAGTTGACTTACCCACCGCCACCGAGCCGGCTATGCCAATCACATACGGCGTCCGCAGCGTCGCATCGCGCAGGAACATGCCGCGCACGTCGTGAAGGTAGTGGGAGGCGTGAGCGTGGAGGTTCAGCAGCGCGCTCAGCGGCCGGTAGATCTCATCGACTTCCCGCAACGAGATTTGATCGCCGATGCCGCGTATCCGGCTGATGTCCGCCTCAGTCAGTGGCAACGGGGCACGTGACGCCAACGCTGCCCAATCGGCGCGGTCAAACCGCAAATATGGCGATTCGACTTGCTGTGTTACAAGGGACACTTCACCATTGTCCCACCTTTCAGCCATGCTGCCGCCTGGATCAAAACCGCACTCACCAGGACAGCTGCGCCGCTGGGCTCAGCCGGCAGCTTGGCGCGCCAGCGGCCCCTGCTGGGCCCGGCACTGGGCCGGCAGATCCGTGCCCACAGTGGGCGGCGGGACTGCTAGAAGCGGCGGGAACCGAATTGGCGGCATCGGCGGGGCGCTGGGCGGTGCCAAGCCGGTGGCGGTAGACTTTACGGGTCTTCCCTACCGAAAGGACGCTACATGCCACGGATCAGTGATGGTGCCGCTGACCTGCTGAAATGCTCGTTTTGCGGCAAGTCCCAGAAGTACGTGCGCAAGCTGATCGCCGGCCCCTCCGTCTACATCTGCGACGAATGCATTGACCTGTGCAATGAGATCATCGCCGAAGAAGCTCCTGGCGGCGCCAAGCAGATGGTGGCCGAATTGCCCAAACCGAAAGAGATTTTCGAGTTTCTGGACCAGTACGTGGTGGGCCAGGAGGGCGCCAAACGGGCTTTGGCTGTAGCGGTGTACAACCACTACAAGCGGATCGGCGCCAGCCCCGGTCGGGAGACCAAGCCGGCCCTTCCCAAGGGTGCGCCAGCCGGCACCAAGCCAGCCACCAAACCGGCTGAAGCCGAAGGCTCAGAAGCGGTGGAGATCGCCAAGTCCAATATTCTGCTGATCGGCCCGACCGGCTGCGGCAAGACCTATGTGGCCCAGACGTTGGCCAAGATGCTGAACGTGCCGTTTGCCATTGCCGATGCGACCTCTTTGACAGAGGCCGGCTATGTCGGTGACGATGTCGAAAACATCCTGCTGAAGCTGATCCAAGCCGCTGACGGCGACCTCAAACGGGCTGAGACCGGCATTGTCTACATCGATGAGATCGACAAGATTGCCCGCAAAGCTGATGGCCCGTCCATCACCCGCGACGTGTCGGGTGAGGGCGTCCAACAGGCGCTGTTGAAAATCCTGGAAGGCACCCAGGCCTCGGTGCCGCCCCAAGGCGGGCGGAAGCATCCGCAGGCCTCTGATTACATTCAGATTGACACCACCAACGTGCTGTTCATCTTGGCGGGCGCCTTCGCCGGCCTCGAGGAGATCATCGCCCAGCGGGCCGGCCGGCACGGCATTGGCTTCGGTTCACCGTTGCACATCGCCGGCAGCGAAGATGACTTCGATGATGTCCGGCCGGAAGACCTGCTCAAGTACGGACTGATCCCAGAGTTCATTGGTCGCATGCCGGTGATCGCCTCAGTTTCGCCGCTCAGCCAGGAATCTCTTCAACGCATTCTGACCGAGCCGCGCAACGCGCTGGCCAAGCAGTATCAGAAGATTTTTGAAATTGATGGCGTGGAACTTGAGTTCACGGCTGACGCCGTTGAGGCCATCGCCGAACAAGCCATGTTGCGTGGCACTGGCGCGCGGGGGTTGCGGGCCATCATGGAGGAGATTCTGCAGCCGTTGATGTTTGATGTCCCCTCACGCGAGGACATAGCCCAGGTGGTGATCAACCGGGACACCGTGTTGGAGAACGTCAACCCGACAATTGTGCCGCGTGAACGGGAACGGCCAGCCAGCCGGCCGCCACGGGCCGCCAAGAAGACCGCCTAATGACGGACGATGCCGCCCCGGCGGCTGATTCGCCAGCGCCCAGCTTGGAGTTGGCTGGCCTGAAACTGGCTGAACTGCGGGCCTCGATTGACAACATTGACGCCGCTTTGGTGCACCTGTTGGCGGAACGGTTCAAGTTCACTCAACAGGTGGGGCATTTGAAAGCTGAAGCGGGCCTCCCGCCCGCAGACTTGGAGCGGGAGGCCCAACAGATTGGCCGGTTGCGAGCTTTGGCGACCGCTTCGGGTTTGGACCCGGTTTTTGCGGAGAAGTTCCTTGGCTTCATTGTGGCGGAAGTAATCCACCACCATGAGGTCATCGCCGAAGCCCGCTGATCAGCTACTTGATGAGGGTGATCTTCTCGACTCCGGGCAGTCCGCGGAACTTGCCAGTGGCGGCGTTGATCACGCCGTAGACAATCAGCCCCAGCGGGACCAGCCAGATCAGTCCCACCAGGGTTACGGCCATGAGCCGGCCGCTGGAGTCCCACGGGTCGATTCCAGCTGTGATAACGCCAACCAGGATGCCATAGATGAACCCCAGGGCTACGTTGAAGATGATCAACAACAGGCCCTGGTTGAAGTGGAACTTGACGAACGGCGAGCGCTTGTAGTCACCGTTGATCAGCGGGATGAACCAGAGTATCCCCAGGTAGGACAGTATCGCCATGAGCTTGTTGTTTTGGATGTCCTGTTCGGGGGACATCGGCACCATCGGCTGGCCGTAAGGGCCGGGCGGCGGGGCGCCATATTGCTGCTGGGGCATTGGCGGCTGGCCGGCATATGGCTGGCCAGGATCTTGGGGGGCCGGCATATTCGGGGCCGGCGGATTCACAGGAGCGCCTGCCTGAAGCGGTTTACCGCAAGCAGCGCAGAAAGTGGCGCCTTCTGCGATGGGTTGCGCGCATTGGGGGCATTGTGCCATCTCGGGGAGTCCTTTCGGATCGGGGCGCGGCCGGAGTTGGCCACGTCGGCCCTAGCCTACCGTGTGTCCAAACCGTCACAAAGGGTCATTGCCGGACGCGTCTATTTCGCGGTTTCGGCGCTGGTATCCGCTGTATTGGATTGAGTTTCGGGGTCTGCTTTCTGGCTTGTTGTCAGGGCATCTGCGGGCGGTTCGGCCAGCTGGTCGGAACTGGCCGCCGGCAATGGTTGGGCCGCCGTTGTTTGGTGGGCCGGTGTGCGGAATTGGACGGTGGCGGCATCGGCCTGGCGGTGTGGATCGGTGTCTTCCTCTGGGGTTCCATCGGCGCCTTGCGCCAAGCTGGTCACGTCGACAATCACGACCGAGATGTTGTCCGCGCCGCCGTGGCTGAGGGCAGCGTCCAACAGGGCTTGGGCGGCGCTCTGGGGTGAGGCGAAAGTGGCCAAGAAGGTAGCGATCTGGGCGTCGTCTACCTCATTGGTCAGACCGTCGGAGCAGATCAATAGGCGGTCACCCACAGTTACTGGGATCAGCGAATAGTCCGGTGTGAATTCGGCGCCGGCGCCTAGGGCCTTGGTGACCACATGGCGTTCGGGATGGTAGCGGGCTTGACTATCGGTGATTTGGCCGGCCGCCAGCAGCTCGGCGACTCGCGAATGGTCAACTGTCAGTTGGGTCAGCTGGCCTTCGGCGTAGCGATAGGTGCGGGAATCACCCAGATTGACTATCAGCCATTGCGGTTCCGGTTCGTGGCCCACCAGCACCGCACCGGAGAGGGTGGCGCCGGCCTGGCGGCCGAGTTTGAACAACGCCATGTTGTTGAGGCGGGTGCGGGCCGCCGTCACCGCGGCGTCGACCTGTTTGGGGCTGATCGGCCCGGCGGTAGCAGCCAGGCGTTCCATTTCCTCAGCCACCACAGCACTGGCCAGATCGCCGGCCCGGTGGCCGCCCATGCCGTCGGCCACGGCGAAGACACGAGTCTTGGCGATTACCGAATCTTCGTTGACCGGGCGAACCCGGCCTCGATGGGTCAGGGCGGCGGCCGCGACCTCGACCACTAGTGATCCTCAACCGTGAAGTAGCGGTCTCCGAACTGGACCGTTTCGCCCACACCGACTGATAGCCGCTGGCCTGGCTCAAGCGGAGTGACACCGCCAAGCAAGGCGAAGACCCGGGTGCCGTTGGTTGATCCAAGGTCTTCGACCCAGAGCGAGCCATCGGCCAAGCCGAAGCGCAGGTGGGTCTTGGAGATGGTCTTGCCTGGGTCATCCAATCGGACCACGCGGGCTTGGGCATCGGGAGCTTCTGGATCGCGACCGATGACGCCCTCGCCCTCAACCGCTAGCCGCTGCCCCGCCTCAAACGCTAGACAGCTCCGCTCGGTTGGTGCGGCCGCTGCGGCCGGTGGGCCGGCGGCCGGGTCGGGACCAGTTGATGGCGCGTCGCCCTTGGCGGCT
>JAIRTF010000010.1 GCA_031255075.1 Bifidobacteriaceae bacterium
CCGGGCACGCCGTTAAGGCCGTTACTGACGCTGCCCGCCGGGCCTCTGACGCGGTCAAGAAGGCCGGCGATGCCGTCAAGAAAGCCGCCACCGACGCGGTCCGCAACGACGAAGAAGACGAGGACGAAAAGGCCGAATCCTAAGCCGGCCTAGGTCAGGCCAAGGGCCCACTACAGGGCTGATTCAACGGTTCGATCCTGGAAGTCAAAGCCGTGGCTTTCCAACGCAGCCGGTTTGACCGGTTGCGAACCCAACAGCAGTTCGCGCGCCGCCAAGCCGGCAGCTTGGACAGCGAAAGTCGGAATGGTCAACCAGTAGGGCCGGTGCTCCAGGCGCGCCAACGAAGCCGTCACCTGACCGGCTTCAGCCAGCTGCGGACCGGCCAGGTTGACCGGACCGGACAGCGTCTGGTGGGCCAGCGCGAATTCCCAGGCCCGGACCTCATCACGCAGCGAAACCCAGGGCCAGAACTGGTGGCCGCTGCCGACCTGCGCCGCCAGGCCCAGCCGTGTCAGTCGGGCCAACTGCTCCAACATACCCTGTGGGGCCAGCACTAGACCGGTGCGGGCCCGGACCACCCGGGTGACGGATCGGGCAGGAACAGTGGCGGCTTCCCAAGCCCGGCAGCAGGCCGCCAAGAACCCGCCTCCGCTAGGGGCAGACTCAGACAATTCGGTGGTGCCGGGCGGCGGCAGAAGTCCGTAGTAGCCGCAAGCTGAGGCGTTGACCCAAACCGCCGGCGGCTCAGGGCTGGTGGCAATGGCCTTGGCCAAAGCCACGGTGGGGCCCACCCGCGAATCAACTATCAACTGCCGGTAGGCGGCAGTCCAAGGCCAGTGAGCGGTAGGCGCGCCGTTCAAACAGGCCACGCCTTCAGCCCAGCGGACGGCTTCAGCCAAGACTGGGTCCACGGTCCAGGCCGGCCGCCCGGTCCAGGAGTATTCATCAGGGCCCCGGCTGGCGCGTCTGACCAGCACCCGCACCTGGTGGCCACCCTGCTCTAGACGCTGCCTCAAGGCGGTTCCAATCAGCCCGGATGCCCCAGCTATCAGCACGCGCATGCCTCCAGTGTAAGAGCATTGATGTGACGAACTGATGGTGTTGTCCCGGAGGGTGAGACCGGCCCGGACCGGCCCGCGCCGCCGGGCCGCCGCCCTTACCTTGGCTACCAGACGCAGTTGGCAGCGTTCAGCACGTCGGTAGGAGGGATCATGGCGACTTTGATAATTGTCGAATCTTGCTACGGCAACACCAGCGCCGTGGCTGAGGCGATCGGTGAAACCCTGGACTCGATGGCGGCCATGTCCACCCGGCTGGTCCAAGTACAGGACGCCCCTGAGACAATCCCTGATGGCACCGATCTGTTGGTCTTGGCGGCGCCCACCCATGACTATTCGCTGCCGACCCATAAGACCAGATTGAAGGCCCACCGCCGGGGCGCCATCCGGTTCCATCCGATTGGTCTGCGTGAATGGATCGCCGCAGTGCCACCAATCCCGGATTTGCAAATCGTCACAGTGGACACCGCCTTCAAGACCGGGTTTGTGCCATCAACCGCCGGCAAGGCGGCCGCCAAACTGCTCAAGCGCAAAGGCTTTGAACAGGTTCACCGCGGCGCCACCTTCTTTGTCACCGACCATTCCGGTCCGCTTGATGAAGGTGAACTGATCCGCGCCCAAGCCTGGGCCAACACCCTGGCCTCGCTGGTCAAAGCAACGGCCGGCACCTAGGCGAAACGCACCTTAGGGGAGAGCCGCCACGCGGCATCGGCCACTAAGAAGTGGCGAATTCCGGTTACCCGGAGCCGGGCCGCGGTGGGTTCAGTACCAGCCGGACGTCATGCCGAAGCCGGCCAACACCAGACCGAAACCGACCGCCAGGTTCCACCCGCCGATGGCTTCGATTGGCCAAGCCCCGCCGGACAAGTAGTAGATAACCACCCACAGGCCGCCCAGAATCATGACGGTGACCATAGTGGGAGCCCACCAAGGTGGCGAGATCCGCGACTTGGAAGAACCGGTCGGCGCCTTGTAGGCAGCCTTCTTCTGGCGGCGGGAACGAGATTCAGGCACCGAGCCTTCTCCTTCTGCTTTGGCCTGGTGGCCACCCCGCCGGTTTGGGGTGCCACTGGGCACTGGAGGCGTTTAGTCTTAGAACAGACTACCCATCCCGACAAGCTAAGGCAGGTGGCTGGTGACAACAGCTCCCAATTCGTCACCGCCTGAGCGCGGGTCCAAGCCGAAACATTCGGCTCAACGCGGCCGGGCCACCTATTCAATTGGACTGGTGGCGTTGCTGGCCGGGCTGTTGTTCACCGCCAACATCCGCTCCCAACCGGACACCGACCTGCGAGACGCGCCTGGGGTCCGGGGAATGGTCTCTGCCAAAGACCGCGAGGTCAGACGCCTGACCGAAGAACAAGGCCAATTGACCGAACAGGTTGACCAGCTGATGACCTCATTCGGTCAGGGCGCCAACACCACCGACCCGTCCCTGGCGTTGGCCGCCGGCCAAGGACCGGTGCGGGGGCCGGGCGTGACAGTGATACTGAATGACGCTCCCTCGGATGGGCCGGGCGCCAAAGAAGTCGGTGCGGCGCTGTCCCAACTGTTGGTTCACCAGCAAGACATTGACGCGGTGCTGAATGCTTTGCGGGCCGGCGGGGCGGAGGCGCTGGCGGTTCAAGGCCAGCGGATTGTCTCCAACACGCAGGTCAGATGTGTGGGCAATGTGATTCTGGTGGCCGGTCAGGTCTATTCACCGCCTTACCGGATTGAGGCTATTGGCCCAGCCGACCAGTTGGCCGAATCGCTATCAGCCGAACCGGTTTTGGACATGTATAGAGCCCGGGCGGCTCGCCTTGGTTTGGGCTGGGATGTCATTCCACAACAGGACTTGACAGTGGAGGGGTCACGAGCGGTTGGTGTAGGTTTGCGGTACGCTCGCGCAGGTAGTGATACTCCCGCAACTGTAAGGACTAATAATGGGTGAGGCGTCGTGGTTTGACGGCCCGGAAGGAGAACCGGAGCTGCAGCCCAAGTGGCGTCCGGTTCCGCCGGACTCTAATGCCCCGGTGCCCGATGCCGCGCCCGGTGCCCAGCCGCCCACCGTTCCGTCTTCGAGCGGGGAGACCCCCGTAGATCTACTGTCCTCCGCCCAGGAGGCCGCGCCGGGTCCCGATTCTCCACCAGCAACCGAAGCGGCCCTTGGCGGGCTTTATGGTGTGCCGACCCGGGATGGTTGGCAGCCGAGTTCGTTGGTGGAGCTGTTCGGCAAACCGGAGACGGCTGGAGAGTCCGAATCCGCTGCGGCACCAGCCGAGCCAACCAGCAGTGCCGGCGACGGAGCGCCGCCAGTCACCGCGCCATTCATCCCGCCGCGCGGTGTGATCCCGCCGGCTCAGACTCCGGCCGGCAGTTCGGCTGACACGCCGCCGACTGGTCAACCGGTTGTCACCACCAACCGCGGTGATGAGGCATCGAAACAGAAAAAGCGCCGTGGTGCGGCTGTGGTCGGGGTGATCGGGGAACTGTTCATCACCGTTGGCGTGCTACTGGGCCTATATGTGGTCTGGGAGTTGGTTTGGACTGATGTTCAGGCCGGCGCCGAAGTCAAGGAAATCCTCAAACAGACCATTGAGCAGCCAGATTGGGTCGAGCCGCTGGCCTCAACCACAGCGCCGCTTCATGATCCGACCATTGAACCGCCGCCGGTTGATGCCGATCCGTTGGCCACCCCGGCAGCCGGCCAAGTCTGGGCAACCATCCATGTGCCCCGCTGGGGTTTGGACTACAACGTGCCAATTGCTGAGGGGGTCAGCCTGCCCCAGGTCCTCAACCGGGGCATGGTGGGCCACTACGTCGGCACGGAGGGGCCTGGGCGGATCGGCAACTTTGCTACCGCCGGTCACCGGACCACTTACTCCAAGCCCTACAACCGGGTCGCCGAGCTGAAGGATGGCGATTCGCTGATTGTTGAAACAGCCCAGTACTACTTTGTCTACAAGGTTTACGGCCGGGACATTGTCTACCCGCAGGACACTTGGGTGATTTGGCCGGTGCCGACCGATCGGAACGCCGTCCCCACCAAACGGCTGATCACTTTGACCACCTGCCATCCGATGTTCTCTGCTGCGCAGCGGTACGTCATCTGGGGAGAGATGGCCTACTGGGTGGACAAGAGTGAGGGCACGCTGGCGGAGTTGGAGGGCTGATCGGAATGTACGGCTGGTTGTGGCGTAATCTGCCTGGTCCGTGGTGGGTCAAGACGTTGATGTTGGCGGCGGCCGCCACCGGTGTAGTGGCGTTGTGTTTCCAGTTCGTTTTCCCGTGGGCTTCACCAATGCTGCCGTTCAACAACGTGACAGTTGAAGATGACGGCAGTTCAACCCCGCCGCCCACCACCCCGCCGGTGGTGCCTCCAACTGAGGACGAGGAATTCCCGGGCGGTGATCAGCCGGGTGATCAACAACCCACCGATGAGGGAACCGAAGAACCGCCCGACGAATCAGGCGACGGCGAACTCGCCGGCGAAGGCTCCGGCTAGCCGCCTCCGCCAGCCGCCGGTGGCCCGGTGGAGACCTCCAGGATCACAACACTTCCCCTAGTTGCTTGATCGCCCGCGCCAGGCACGGTCCGAATTGCGTAGCCGGCCGGCACGGTGGCGGAAGGTACCTGTTGCACGTTGACGGTGAATCCCTTGTCCTTGAGCGCCTGTTCAGCGGCGGCCTGAGTCATGCCTTCGGTGTCCGGCACGGGCACTGTTGCCGACTGCTGGGCGATGGTCACATTGACCGGGGTCTTCTGGTCGACGGTTGAGTTGGGGGATGGGGTTTGGCTCAGCACGGTGCCGGGCTCTTCGTCAGAGTCTTCGCTATCAACCACGCCGACCCGCAGCCCGGCTTCAGCCAGCATGTCTGAGCATTCTTGCTGTGTCTTGCCAGTGCAATCCGGCACTGTGGTCTGACCGGACGAGACCAGCAGCTTGACCCGGTCGCCGCGCTTGCCGGGAGTGTCTTTCGGTGGGTCTGTGCCAACTACCAGGTCCTTGGCCACATCAGGGCTGTTGGTGATGGTCCGGTCCGCTTCAACTATGTAGCCTGCCTTTTGCAGCGCTTCAGTGGCTTCGCTTTGGGTCATGCCTTCGACATCCGGCATGGACAGAGTGTTCTTGCCCAGGGAAACGATGTACTCAATGGTGTCGCCCTGTTTGACCCGGTCACCGGACTCCGGGCTGAACCGGATGACCAAACCTTCGGCAACCTCGTCGGAGCCCTCCGGTGACCCGGCTTTGGCCACCAGTTTGGCGTCCTCCAAAGCGGTGATCGAATCCTCCACCGTGCGGGAAGCCGGCACCTTCGGCACAGTGGTGTTGACCGCTGGTGTGGGGCCCGGGTCATCAGACTCTTTGGGTTTGAAGATGAAGAAAGCCAAGATGATCAACAAGATCAGGGCCACTCCACCCAGGATCAAACCGATCGTCAGGCGCTTCTTGCGCTTGGCACGAGCCTCTTCTTCATCCAGTTCATCAGTCGGCGGGAGAATGCCGGCGTTACGGAAGGACGCAGGGACTTGCTGGGCCGGCGGAGTGGGCGGCGGGTAGGAGACCGCCGCCGGAATGGTGGACAGAGCGGCCGGCGGCAGGACCTGGGTCGAATCGTCAGCCACGGCTCCAACCGGCGGCGCTGAGACGCTGCCACCGTTCTTGAAGGCTTGCAGATCAGCCAAGAATTCGGAGGCCGTTGAATAGCGGTGTTCACGGTCCTTGGCCAACGCTTTGATGACCACCCGGTCCAAAGCCGGCGGCACATCCGGTGCCAACGCCGAAGGCGGCGTCGGGTGTTCGCGGACATGCTGGTAGGCCACCGCGACAGCTGAATCGCCCACGAATGGCGGCCGGCCGGTCAACAGTTCGAACAGCACGCAGCCGGTTGAGTACAGGTCAGAGCGGGCATCGACGTTCTCACCGCGGGCCTGCTCTGGGCTCAAATATTGGGCGGTACCGATCACCGCTTGAGTTTGGGTGACCGCGTCAGAGGTTTCAGCCAGAGCCCGGGCAATGCCGAAGTCCATGACCTTGACCTGGCCGGTCACCGTCAACATGATGTTGCCCGGTTTGATGTCGCGGTGAACAATGCCGGCATGGTGGGCGTATTGCAGAGCAGACAGCACGCCGATGG
>JAIRTF010000011.1 GCA_031255075.1 Bifidobacteriaceae bacterium
CTGCGTCTCCCAATGGGGCCACGATTTCCGGCCGGATTACCTGGGTTTGGACGCGTTGGCCGCCATCTGGCCAAAGGTGCCGCGCATCGCATTGACCGCCACCGCTACCGAGGCGACTCACCGCGAGCTGACCGAACGGTTGGCGTTGGGGCAGGCCAGCCATTTTGTGGCCTCATTTGACCGGCCCAATATTCAGTACCGGATCAGTCCCAAAGCCTCGGCCCGGGAACAGCTGGTGCGGTTCATCCAGCAGGAACACTCTGGGCAGAGCGGCATTGTCTACGCCTTGGCCCGCAACACCACCGAGGATGTAGCCGCGCACCTGCGGCAGAACGGAATTGATGCGGTGGCCTATCACGCCGGCATGGAGGCGCAGGCGCGTCGTGCGGTGCAGCGCCGTTTCCAAGCCGAAGACGGCGTGGTGGTGGTCGCGACCATTGCCTTTGGCATGGGGATTGACAAACCGGATGTCCGGTTCGTGGCGCATATTGATCTACCCAAGTCCGTGGAGGGCTACTACCAGGAGACCGGCCGGGCTGGGCGTGACGGCCAACCGGCCACGGCCTGGATGGCTTACGGCTTGGGTGACGTGTTGCAACAGGCCAGGTTCATTGCCGAATCGCCTGGCGACCTGGCTTACCGGCGGGCTGCGCAAGCCCACCTTGACGCCATGCTGGCTCTGTGCGAGACGGCCGAATGCCGCCGGGTCAACCTCTTGGCCTACTTCGGTGAAACAGCTGAACCCTGCGGCAACTGTGACACCTGTCTGAATCCGCCCGAGACTTGGGACGGAACCGTCGCAGCCCAGAAGCTACTGTCCACGGTGGTTCGGCTAGACCGTGAACGGAGCCAGCGTTACGGTGCCGGCCACATCATTGACATTCTGCGGGGCCAGTTGACTGATCGGGTCCGCCAACACCACCACGAAGCGCTGTCAACCTGGGGAATTGGTCAGGACCTATCGCCCAGCGAATGGCGGGCGGTGACCCGCCAACTGTTGGCCCGCGGCGACCTCGGCCTGGAACGCGGCGGCATGGGTGTCCTGGTCGCTACACCCCAGTCTTGGGCGGTGCTTCGCGGTGAACAGCCAGTCCAGTTCCGGCGTGATTTGGCTCAACCGGCCACCCGGCGGGGCGGCCGAAAGAAAGCTGCCCTGGCGGCCGTCGCCTCCGGGGCAGACGCCGGAACGTCATCCGGCGAAGTGACGCTCACCTCCGATCAACTGGTTTTGTTCGAGGCGCTGCGCGCCTGGCGGGCGGAGACGGCCAGAGCCAGAGCAGTCCCGGCCTATGTCGTGTTCCATGACTCAACTCTCAAAGCCATAGCTGTTCACCAACCCACCAACACCGCAGAACTGAGCCAAATCTCCGGAGTGGGTGGCGCCAAACTGGCCACCTATGGGGATGCGGTACTCGGCATCGTGCAAACCCAAAGGTCACAGCGTCTGGCTGAACTCGTAACTGAGTTGGCGGACCGCGAGGCTGAACCGGCGGTGGGTTCACTGGAATAATTGCCCCATGTCCACCCATCCCCCCAACCAAGAGCCGCGGTGGACATCGGTGCGCGGTGCTCAGTATTGGCGACCGTCGGAGCCGACCAGCTATCGCCAGCAGCCAACCGGGTCGCCCCAGCGACCGGTCGGTGACCCGCCGCCTGACGGCAACCCGCAACAGCCGCCTGGCTATCCGCCGCCACTGGCTGGCTACCCGCAGCAACCGGCGGCAGGATTTCCGCCGCCACCAGCTGGTCATTCGCCGCTGCCGGGGGGCTACCTCCCGCCGCCGAGTGGTTATCCGCCCCGGCCGGCCGGCTATCCACCGCCACCAGCTGGCCATCCGCAACCGCCGGAGGGTTACCTCCCTCCGCCGAGCGGCTACCCGCAACTGCCGGCGGGCCACCTGCCGCCGCCGACTGCTTATCCGCCCCGGCCGGCCGGCTATCCACCGCCGAGTGGTTATCCGCCGCCGGCTGGCTACTCGGCATCCTCCGGCTATCCACAGCGGTCGATTGGGTATCCCCAGCGGCCCGGGGGCTGGGGCCAGCAGTCGGGTGGCTGGGGCGAACCGAGCCCTTGGGCTTTTCCGCCGCGTTACCCAATCCCGGGCGGCCCATCGCAGTGGGGCACCGGGAGCCAGCACCGGCGAACCTATCTGAAGCTTGCGGCCATCATCATGGCCGCCGTTCTTGGTATGGTGCTGGTTCGCGCCGGCTGGGGGTGGTTCACCCCGGACCGCACCCAGGTACATACGCCCCAAGGCGTTGAACTACAAGCCAACGGCCTGCCCGTCGGTTACCACTACCTGGATGAAGAAGACGGCTGGGTCTCCCGCCTGGTGTGCGGTCCGGTCTCTTGGGAGTTGATCGGCTCGGCGCCGAAGGGCGGCGAGGATGCCATTCATGAAGCGCTTGACCTGATGCGTGAGATGACTGGCTTCGAACCGGAACCAGCCGATCAAGTTACGTTCCCGTCTGTGGAGTTGACGTTCGAGTTTGTCACCAGGGAGGTCATGCTGGAGCGCGCCAGCCCCGACCAAAGTGTTGAAGCGGTCGGTTTGGCGCAGGTGCAGTACAGCCGAATGGGCATTACCCGGGCGGACATCCTGCTTGATGAGAAGTTCTTCAAATCAATGTGGCAAGTCGATCGAGATGCCGCAGTGTTGGTGGTTCTGCACGAGTTGGGCCATGCCCTGGGCTTGGATCACACCATGGATGTGTCTTCGTTCATGTATCCATCGGTGGATCCGGAGAGCCGCATCACGGATTCGGATGTGGTCGCGTTCGAGGCAGTCCTACCGGACTGTTGAACGGCCCTAGTGGGGTTTGAGCTGTCGCAAAGCCCAGCTGCGGAGCAACTGGGCTGCCGCTATGGTCGCGAAGCCGACGGCCAATCCGGCCCCCCAGCCGGCAATCACATCGACCAGGGAATGGACACCTAGGTAGATCCGGCTGATGCCAATCAAGATGACGCATACCGCCGCTCCGGCGGCGATGGCCGCGCGGGCCAGCCGCGACTTGACCACAACCATCAGTCCAATCGCTGCGACCAGAAAAAACGCGGCCGCGCTCATCGCATGCCCACTGGGGAAACCCCAGCCGGAGGCCTTGACCAAATGCTCACCTTCCGGCCGCGGCACTTGGAAAGCGTTCTTCAGGACCGGGTTCAAAATGGCGGCCACCGCCACTGAGCCCGCTGCCTGCCAACCGACCGCATCCCGAACC
>JAIRTF010000013.1 GCA_031255075.1 Bifidobacteriaceae bacterium
TCAGGCCGCCAAGCGAGCACTGTGGTTTGGAATGCAAACTAATCTTCAGAGCGGATTAGAGATTGAGACCACCGAGTTCGCCACCTGCTTCGGTACCTGGGATCAGCGCGAGGGCATGGGCGCGTTTGTTGCCAAACGCCAGCCTGAACCGTTCCAGGGCCGCTAGGACTGCTGCGGGGCGGGCGAACCGCCGGCGGGACCGGCGCCGACTGGTGTCAGCCGTGTGCCTTCAACATCAATCTGCGGCAGAATGCGGTCCAACCAGCGTGGACACCACCAGGCCGCCCGTCCCAGCAGACTGGTCAAAGCCGGCATCAGCAGCAGACGCACCACAAACGCGTCCGCCACCACGCCGAAGGCCAAGGCCAAGCCAACCGATTTGACGATGGCTGAATCACCCAACACAAACCCGCCGAAGATGGCCACCATGATCAAACCGGCGGCCAGCACCACTCCCCGCCCGGCCGCCAGGCCACGGCTGACGGCAGCCCGGGCGTCCAGGCCTTTGACGTAGGCTTCACGCATGCCGGTGGCCAAGAAGATCTGGTAGTCCATGGCCAATCCGAACAGCAGCCCGGCCAGCACCGTGGGCAAGAAGTTCAGCACCGGTCCGGTGGTTTCCAGGCCAATCAGCCTGGCCCCCCAACCCCATTGGAACACCATCACCAAGGCGCCCAGGGTGGCGAAGAAAGACAAGATGAACCCGGCCGCGGCGATCAGCGGTACCAGCACGGACCGGAACACCAGCAGCAGAATCAGCAGCGACAGTCCAACCACCACGGCCAGGTAAACCGGCACCACAGCGGCCAAGCGTTCTGACATGTCCATGTTGATGGAGGCCTGCCCGGCCACACCCAGCTTGGTGCCTTCGCGAGCACCAGCAACAGGGTCCAGCGATCTCAGGTCTTTGACCAGCTGTTCAGTTGACGAATCGTTCGGGCCGCCGCTGGGGATCACCTGAAAAGCGGCCAAGGCCCCATCTTCAGAGACCGCCACCGGCGCTACGCCCTCCACACCACTGCGGCCGGCCACCGTTTCGGCGATATCCGCTTGGGCGGCCAGGCGGGCGCCATCATCCAGCCCGGGTGGCAGGTCAGCGGTAACCAACAGCAGACCGTTGATGCCGGGCCCAAACTGTTCAGCGGTGATGGTGTAAGCCCGCTGCGCCAATGATCCGGGCGCCTCAGAAGCGCCATCTGGCAACCCCAGGTGAAGTGAGGCGGCCGGGACCGCCAGAACAACCAGCACACCCGCTGCCAACACGGCCTGAATGGTGGAGCGCAGCGGACGCCAACCGGCCGGTGTGGGCGGGGGTGTGGCGGCGGCATCGGCCAACGGCGTCCGCTGGCTGCGCGGCAGCACCCGCAGACCAAAGAGGCCCAGAATGGCGGGCGTCAGCGTTACCGCCACTGCCACCGCCAGGGCCACGGCCAAGGCCCCCAACGTGCCCATCAGGCCAAGGAACGGTATGCCGGTGACGTTCAGAGCGGCCAGGGCCACCATCACAGTGGCGCCGGCGAACACCACCGCGGTGCCGGAGGTGCCACCGGCCAGCGCAATCGACTCGTCCAACGGCAAGCCGGCCAGCAGTTGGCGGCGGTGCCGGTTGACAATGAAAAGCGAGTAGTCCAGGCCCACGGCTAGGCCCAACATCACCGCCAACAGCGGCGTGACGGAAGACATGGACAGCCATGACGAACAGGCCAGCGAAGCCAATACCGCTACGCCCACCCCCGTCACAGCCCCGATCACCGGCACGGCCATCGGCGCCAACGCCCGGAACATGACGACCAGCACCAGGGCCGCCAACAGCAAACCAATCGCTTCGCCGACGCCCAACACCTTGGGCACATCCTGGGAGATTTCGACTGAGGCGGCCACTTCCACACCGTCCAGCCCAGCATCCTGGAAGTGGTCTATGGCGGCCCGCTTGGACGCGCTGGCCAACTCCAGGCGTGATTCGGTGAAAGACACCATCACCAGGGCGGCTGAGCCGTCCTCAGAGACCAATCGGATCGGTTCGGCCAGCTTCAGCAGACGTTCACCGGCTTCGATCTGTTGGAGGGCGCCGCCGGCCAAATCCGGCGCCAACTGTGCCAAACGGCGGCCGGTGGCCAGCTGATCGGCTTGATCCAGGCGGGCTTGTTCCATGGCGAACGGGTCAACCACCGCTGCCACATCCGGCAAGTCAACGGCGCTGGCAATGGTCTGTTCGATCTGTTCGCGTTGAGGCTCGGTGAACGGTTGGCCGTCGGTGGTTCGAAGCACCACCGTGCCGGTGGTCCCCGAATATTGGGGCAGCTCGGCCGCCAGCCGCTCGATGGTCTTGGAGGATTCCAAACCGGGGATGTCGAAACCTTCAGACAGCTGGCCGCGGCCCACCATGAAGGCCAACCCGGCCAAAGCCAGCAGAGCTACCCAGCAGCCGACCGTCAACCAGCGTCGCTTGGCGGTCAGGCGGGCCAGCTTGTATAGCAGCTTTGCCATAGTCGCATCCTTTCCGCCGCCGGCGGTGAACGGGTCGGGGGCTGAGGCGAGAATCAACGCCGACCCCTGGCCTAGAACGAGCTCCAGGCCGAGGGGCCGGTCCATGACTGTGCGCGAGGGGGGACTTGAACCCCCATGCCCTTACGGGCACACGGACCTGAACCGTGCGCGTCTGCCAATTCCGCCACTCGCGCGCAATGGATGAGGCTAGCATGGTTTGCCCAATAGCATTGTCACTGTGCGTCCGCAGCTCGCTGGGGGCTAGGCGCCGACATGGGGGAGTCGTTACCATTGCCACAGTTGTTGATGCAGGGAGGGATGAGTCATGGCGTTCCTCGACAGGTTTGAGAAAGGCGTCGAGCGCGCGGTCAACAGCCCGTTCGCGAAAGCGTCGCGTAGCGAGGTGAAACCAGTGGACCTAGCTTCAGCGCTCCGGCGCGAACTAGACGAGAAGGCCGCCGTCTTGGCGCGGGGCCGTGCGGTAGTGCCCAACGAGTTCGTCATAGAACTCTCGCCACAAGACTTTGACCGGATCCTTGACTGGGGCGCCGAGGCCATGGGTGAGGAGCTCCAGGAGGGCGTAGCCCAGCATGCGGCTTCCCAGCGCTATGCCTTTGTTGGCCCGGTGTCCGTGACCTTTGAAGAAGACCCGGCCTTGGAGGTGGGTGTCTTCCACGTCCGTTCTGAGACCATCCGCGGCGCTGTGGCGCCGGCTGGCCAGGCACCGGCTTCCAAACGCCATCCGATTGTTGACATTGATGGGCAGCGCTATCTGCTGACCGGGCCGGTCACGGTGATTGGCCGCGGTTCGGACGCCGACATCATTGTGGAAGACACTGGTGTCTCCCGCCGACATGTGGAGATTCGTTTGACGGCTGACGGGCCGGTCGCTACCGATCTGGGTTCCACCAACGGAACATTTGTCGAAGGGCACCGCATCACCAACGCGTTGTTGGTCGATGGCAACACCATCACAGTTGGCCGGACCAAAGTTGTCTTCTGGACCGGTGAGTCAACTGACCTGGGATTCGACCCAGACAACTAAGCTGCATATATGGGAGAGCTGTCGGTATCACTGCTGCGGCTGGGCTACCTCTTGGTGCTCTGGCTGTTTGTGCTGGCGGCGTTAGTGACTCTGCGGCGCGATATTTACGGCACCACCATTGAACGGCGTGGCCGAGAAAAGCAAGGCCGTTCACGCCGTCAAAAAGCACCGGTACCCGTACCGGCCGAATTGGCAGCCGTACCCGCCGCAGTTGCCCCGGGGCCGGCCGGAGCCCTGGGAACAGCGCCGGCCAGGCGGCCAAGCCGGGCTTCAGTTAGTTCCGCGCCGCGGCCTGGGGCGCCCTCCCGGGTGGTGGTCAAGAACGGGCCGTTGCGGGGCACCACCTTGCCGTTGGCTAGATCCGCCATTGTGGTGGGCCGCTCTTCCAGCGCCAATTTGGTCTTGGATGACGAGTTCGCCTCTGGGAGGCATGCCCAAATTGTTCCCCGCCTGGGAGGATGGTTCCTTGAAGATTTGGGTTCCACCAACGGCACTTTTATGGGGCGTGAGAGAATAGCCGAGCCTCGCGAGTTGACGGCGGGCGACTCGATCCGGATCGGCAATACGACCTTGGAGGTGCTCAAGTAGCGTGACCATAGCTCTGCGCTACGCGGTGCGCTCCGATATCGGCTTGACCCGCGCCAACAATCAGGATTCGGCTTATGCCGGTCCGCATCTGCTGGTGGTGGCAGACGGCATGGGTGGTCACGCCGGCGGGGATATTGCTTCTTCGGTAGCGATAGCCCATTTGGCACCTTTGGATGAGGAAACCCCAACCGCTGACCAAGGCGCCAAGGCGTTGGCCGAAGCAGTTGAGGAAGCCCATGAAGAACTGCTGGAAAGGGTCGAAGAAGACCCAGAATTGGCGGGACTGGGCACAACTAGTACGACGTTGCTGAGAACCGGAGACCGGCTGATTCTGGGTCACATTGGTGATTCGCGGGCCTATTTGTTGCGCGATGGCCGCATGGAGCAGGTCACCACCGATCACACCTTTGTCCAGTACCTGGTGGATGTCGGCAAACTGGAACCGGAAGCCGCTGAACGCCACCCCCAACGCTCGCTGCTGTTGCGGGTACTGGGAGATGTCGAACTGTCCAGCGGGCTGGACATTTCGGTCCGCAAAGCCGAACCGGGAGACCGCTGGCTGCTGTGTTCAGATGGGCTATCCGGGGTTGTTTCCGGCGCCACCCTGGAACGCACCCTGGCCGAGGAACACGACGTGGACCAATGCGCGGACTCCTTGGTGGAGTTGGCGTTGCGCGGCGGCGGACCAGACAACGTCAGCTGTGTGGTGGCGGACGTGTTGGACATTGATGACCTACCCCAAGACGAGGTGCCGTCAACCGCCGCGCAGGTGGCCGGCGCCGCCGCAATTGACCGCAACCGGCCCACCCGCGGTGGTGGTGGAGCCGCCGCCAAGGCCGCCTCGTTGACACCCAAGACCCCCGTTGACGGGGACGATGCCGCGCCGACCGGCCGCCGCCGGTCAAGTCGCAACCGGTTCGCCTGGCTAATGGCCATGTTGGCAGTGTTGGTGGCCGCCGTCGCGGCTGTCTACTGGGCCTATGGCTGGAGTCAGCGCCAGTATTACGTCGGTGAGGTAGACGGCTGGGTCGCTGTCTACCAGGGCATCCCCCAGGATGCCTTCGGTTTGGACCTGTCCCACGTGGCCCAGCGCACGCCTTACCGAATCGACTCCGATCTGAACGAGTTCTACCGCGACCAGGTGATCTCCAACGGCCGGCGCTTCGCCTCGCTGAAGAGCGCCTTAGCCTCTATTGACGAGGCGGTAGCCGAATCCAGAGCCGACCGTTACAACACCCCTTCCCGGCGGCCAACCCAATCCGGGGCACCGGGGGCCAGCGGCGCGGCATCGACCGCCCCTTCGGCTCCGGAACGCTCCACACCGGCGGACAGCTCACCGGCCAGCCCTCCAGCTGGCGAATCCGAGGCACCCGGGGGCTGAACTATGGCGACT
>JAIRTF010000016.1 GCA_031255075.1 Bifidobacteriaceae bacterium
GTTCTGAAGGCAGGCATCTTGAATGGCGGCACAAACCTTTTCGGCTGCGGCTGGATCACAGTCCGCATATGCCAGTAGGCCGGACACAGTGAATTCCTCGCCCGACTTCAAGACTTTGAGCGCAGATGCCTGACAGTTTTCCAAGGAGGGAAGTTCAAGGTCCTCGAAGTACCCGTCCTGGCGCCGATGCTCCACAGATTCCCAGGCACGTTTCACCAGGCCCGTCACGTCGGCACAGAAGCGTGCCCAGGTGTTGGCTCTCGGTCTGCCGGCCACGAGAGCTCCGGTCTTGAGCACCGCGTCGAACACGTCGCCCCGTGCTAGGCGGAGCAACACCTCCCCAATATCGAAAGCCGTGCTAGGCACATCACGCATCCCACGCGTTGTCTTGGTGCGGCGAAATGCCATGTTCTGCTCCTGGGGTTCGAACGGTGGGGAATGGCAGTCCCAATGCTAGTGGCAGAGCTCACTGTCGCACTGCAGATCACTCCATGTGCGGGGGCTACTCCACGAACCCCTGAGGGCTATGCGGCACCGCAATCCACGCCATCTCTTCCGCTGGATCCGCGGATCCTGTCCCGCTAGCGCGAGGTGGGGTCAGTCAAAATGGGTCGCGCGCGAGACCATTTGTGAGACATCGACACGTGCCAAGGAAGGGCAGCAACCCGACTGGGCTCTCACAGCTGCGGATAGACCGCATGGTTGGCTCTGCGCGGTCGGCTGCAAGGAATCTGGGTAGGGTGGGCCAGCTCGGGCTTGAACCGAGGACCGGCGGATTATGAGTCCGCTGCTCTAACCGACTGAGCTACTGGCCCGTTTGGCCCAACGGGCCGCTTTACACCCTATAGCCTGTGATGATGGTTTTCCTCCGTCCCGACAGGCCGCCCGGCTTCCTGCTGGAGGCACTGGGCTTGCCGATCAAGTCGAAGGTGCTGGAAGCGGCACTGTTGAAGAACGGCACCTGGCTGATCGCCACCAATCTGGGGTTGGGTGTCGCCAGCGAAGCCTCCAACGTGTTCCATCCGTGGGACCAGATTGACCGAGCATCGGTCAAACGGCGGGGGTCCGTGTTGGCACTGACCTACAGCGGCGCAACCGCAGATGAGCAGTTCACCATTCAACCCAAGGACAAGCGGGTTGCCTCGATCATCAACGAGTGCCTGCGCGCCTCGGTGGTCGAGGTGGAACACGTCAAGGTGCCAGACGGACAAGTGATCGTGGCGCTGCGGCGGCGCCCGACCGACCAGTCTTTGTACCTCGAAGAGGTGCCCGATGCCGCCGTCGACATGACCGAAGCACGGCCAGCGGTGAACGCGGCCCGTCAGCGGTTGGCGGAAGCGGCCGGGATAGATCCCGAACTGCCGCAGCCAGCCGCTAGTGCGGACAATGGGGACTAAACCCCTGGTAGGCTGTAGGCCGCCAATCCCGGCTAGCTCAATCGGCAGAGCATCTGACTGTTAATCAGAGGGTTACTGGTTCGAGTCCAGTGCCGGGAGCCAAAACCGCAGGCCAGAGGCCGTTTCGCGAGAATTGGGCGGAAACTGACTGGGCGTCTATGCGTAACCTATGCGTAGCTTTGAACAGAACTCAAATGGGCGCGGCGCTCAGGGCGCTCAGACCGGGCCTACGACGGTGGGGTAGGCGCATCCTGAGAAGCTGGCTTGGGTGGGCGGGTGGCCGGGGCGGCTACGTGGTGGGCTGGGCCGGGTTGAGGCGCCAGCTGGGACAGAACAATGCCGACGGCCATCAGTGCGGCACCGAAATAGCCGCGGCCGCCCATTGATTCATGCAACAGCCAAGCACCGCCTAGGGCGCCGAAGACCGTTTCCAGAGACATGATCAAAGTGGCTTGGGTGGGTTGCGCGTCGCGCTGAGCCAGGACTTGGAAGGTGTAGGCCAGCCCGACAGAGATCAGGCCGCCGTAGCCGAGCGGCACCAAGGCCAGATTCAAAGATCCAAATGGGTGCTGGTCAAAGGCCAAGGCGCCGGCACCGGAGGTGATGGCGCAGAACCAGAATTGTGACGCGGCGAAGCGCAAGCCCGGCAGGCGGCCGGCGAAGCGATCAACGGCCAACACATGGAACGCGAAAGACACGGCCGCGCACAACATCAAGCCGTTGCCCTTGGGGATGGTGAAAGCCCCCTTGATGGTCACAAAGTACAGCCCCACCAGCGCAATCACCAGGCCGGCCAGTGTCAACCAGTGGAGTTTGTGACCTAGGAAGACGCCCAACAGGGGAACCAGCACCAGATAGAAGCCAGTGACAAAGGCGGCCGTGCCCACGGAAGTGTCCTTCATGGCAGCCTGCTGGAAGCCCACCGCTACGGTCAACAGAGAGCCGCACAACAGTCCCGGCCCCAGCACTGATCGGTTCATGGACCGGCGGGTGGCTCCGCGAATGCCGCGTTTCCGGTCCAACGCCAGAATCACAATGGTGATCAAAGCCGCACCCAAGGCGAACCGGACGGAGTTGAAAGTGAACGGACTGACCCGCTCCGCACCGACCCGTTGGGCGGTGAAGGCGAACCCCCACAGCACAGCAGCGGCCAACAACAGCAGGTTGGCTCGCCAGCGTCTGGTGTTGATAGGCAATCGATTCACGTCCCCGGGTTACAGCTGAGCCTCGCTCCACGGAGATGCCGGAGCGCCCCCACACCCTACATCTTTCACCTGGTCAATGCGACAAACGTCACCAAACCGGAGCGATTCTGAGCGCTGGTAGCAGACCGCAATCAGGCAACCGGCGGCAAAGGTCCAGACCAGCTTCAGTGCGGAGGGCTACGGTGGTGACCTAGCTGCGCACCCAGACGCGGCGTCTGCAACCAGAAGGAGCCACAGAACATGTCGAGCCTTGGATGGGGCATCATGGCCGCCGGAGGCATTGCCGGAAGATTCGCCGCAGATTTGGCGCTGGACGGGCACCGATTGGCCGCCATCGGCTCGCGGGATGGCGCCAAGGCGCGGGCCTTCGCCGAACGTTTCGGAGTATCCAAAGCCCACGGATCGTATGAGGCAGTCGCCACCGACCCATCGGTGGACATTGTCTACGTGGCCACTCCGCACAACCTGCACCTGGAATGTGCCTTGATGGCGATCAACGCCGGCAAGGCGGTGCTGGTGGAGAAGCCGCTGACCATGAACGCCGCCCAAGCCCGCATCATGGAAGAGGCCGCCCGAGCCGCCGGCGTGGCCTGCATGGAGGCGATGTGGACCCGGTTCTTACCGCACATGGCACATCTCAGAGAGATCCTGGATCAGGGCTTGATCGGTCGCGTCACTGGGCTGATTGTTGACCACAATCAAGACCTGCCGCGCGACCCGCACCATCGCATCAACGACCCAGAACTCGGCGGGGGAGCGCTACTGGACTTGGGCATCTACCCGATCAGCTTCGCCTATGAACTGTTTGGCCAGCCCAACGCCATTGAATCACCGTTCGGTGTGCTGGGCCCAACCGGGGTGGACAGGCAGGTCTCCGGCGTCTTCACCTACGGCGGCCCAACCCCCGTGACCTATTGGTTGACCGCCTCTGACCTGCGTGGACCCAACCGGGCCAGCGTGGTGGGCGCCGAAGGCCGGGTGGACATGGACCCGGTTTGGTACACGCCCACCCAGATGCGCACCTACGGCGCCGATGGCGTGTTGCTGGACACTTTCAACGGCGCCACCGCCGGTCGCGGCATGCAGTTCGAGGCCCGCGAGATGGAACGCCTGGTCAAGGAGAGGCGTTTGACCAGCCAAATCATGCCGCTGAGCCAGTCGGTGGAGATCATGGAAACGCTTGACCAGATCAGGGCCGCCGTCGGAGTGGTCTACCCGGCCGATGCCGAGTGATGGCCCTCCCTACCAGTCGCTTTCTGGACGCCAGGCCGCCGTACGCCCCTAACCGGCCCCTACCCAAGATGCCGGCGCGGAGCCGCATAGAGCGATGATGTCAGCAGAAGGCAACCAGCCCCGAAGCTCGGCACTCGAACAGGGGCAGCCCCCGCGTCTGCACAAAAGTGACGGCAGCGGCATCGGACGCCGCTTGGGCCAAGCCCAACCAAACCCGTGGGCCGTGCTGCGGAGCGACCTGGACGGCCGGTTGACGGACCTGACTGACACCAACCCAACCAATCACGGTCTGACCGATCCGCGAGTGGCAGAGATCTTGGCCAAGGCCGCACACCAAAGCGCATACGACCCACATCCGCGCGGAAACCCGGCGGCTCGGGAGGCCCTAGCGGAGCGATTGGGCGGGACGCCAGAGCAGTACTGGCTGACAGCTTCAACTTCTGAGGCCTATGGCTGGCTGTTTCAGCTGCTGACCGCTCCAGGGGAAAGCGTGGCGTTGCCCCAGCCGGGGTATCCGCTGATCCAACCGCTGGCCAAGCTCCAAGGCTTGGACACATGCGCCTATTGGTGGCACTACCTGGAGACCGACGGCTGGGTCTTGGATGAACAGACTCTGCATCAAGCGGCCGGCCAAGCGCAGGTCCTGGTGGTGGTCAACCCCGGAAACCCAACCGGCGCCTACGCCAATGTGGAAACTATCCAAGCGGCGGCCGCAAAGGCGAACATGCCACTGATCGCAGACGAGGTGTTTCG
>JAIRTF010000102.1 GCA_031255075.1 Bifidobacteriaceae bacterium
CCAGGCCAAAAGGACCGGCCACAGCCAACGCTACGGCGGCCACACCGGCGCTCAAGGCGAGGCGCAAGCGGGGGTGGCGGCGCGGCATCGGCCACCGAATACCCACACTTGCAACCACATAGGCCAGACTAGAGGGATCAGATAGTTTCCCGATCCATCCGAGGCACCAAATGTCAAAGCCCAGCTACATGCCAGCACTGCGAACCACCCACTCCGACGCGACCGGCAGCCGGCCGTTGGAGTTCGACGTGACAATTGAGATCCCCAAAGGTTCGCGCAACAAATACGAGCTAGACCACGAGACCGGACGCATCCGGCTGGACCGCATGCTGTTCACTGCCACCCGCTACCCGGATGATTACGGCTACGTGGAGGGCACCTTGGGTGAGGATGGCGATCCGCTGGATGCCCTGGTGTTGCTGGATGAGCCGACCTTCCCGGGCTGTTTGATCCGCTGCCGGGCGTTGGGCATGTTCCGGATGCGGGATGAGGCCGGCGGTGATGACAAGGTGCTGTGCGTGCCGGCTCATGACACGCGCGCTTCTTGGCGGTTGGACATTGACGACGTGTCAGAGTTCCACCGGCTGGAAGTGCAGCACTTCTTCGAGATCTATAAGGACCTGGAGCCTGGCAAGTCAGTTGAGGGTTCCCATTGGACCGACCGGGCCGGCGCTGAAGCCGAAATCCTGGCGTCAATCAAACGGTTGGAGGATCAGAAAGCCGCCGGCGGCCACGACTAGCGCGCCCGCGCCTCGCCTGGCCGCTGCCGCTGGCTGGGGTGCCCGCGAGGGGTCGCGTTTGCGGATCCGTGCCGGTCAGTAGCGGCCGGCGTAGGCCGTGGTGTTGGCCCAGCGGATCGGCACTTCGCGGACGTTGTAGCCGGTCGATGGCGCTTCAACCATCATGCCGTTGCCGGAGAACATGGCCACGTGGTAAACGCCATCACCGGGGCGGGTCCAGAAGATCAGATCGCCTGGGCGCATCTGGTCATAGGGGATCTTGGTGGCCAGGTAATACTGATCAGCCGCCACCCGGGCGATCGATTTGCCGCCGCCCTTGAGCCAGGCCTGCTGAACCAATCCAGAGCAGTCATATGAGTTCGGGCCGGTGCCGCCCCACTGGTACGGTTTGCCGATTTGGGTGCGGGCCCAAGCCAGCGCCGCTTCGGCCGCTGTGCCGCCAGATGGTGGTGGGGTTACGGTGCCTCCGCCGCCGGTGCCGCCACCGCCGCCTTCGGAGCCGCCGCCACTGCCACCAGTGTTGCCACCACCGGTATTGCCGCCCGAACCGCCGGAGCCACCTGAACCGCCCGAACCTCCGGAGCCTCCCGGCCGGTTCTTGATGGCTTCTTCTTCAGCCCGGCGGTTGGCTTCTTCCTGACGGGCGCGTTCAGCGGCGGCCTCCGCCGCGACCGTGGTGCGCCGCTTGGCGGCTAGTTCTTCCAGCAGCTTTTGGTGTTCAACTTCTGCAGCTGCTTGAGCTTGTTGGGCCTTTTCCGCTGCGGCCTGGGCGGCTGTGGCCTTGGCTTCAGCTTCAGAGGATTTGTCTTCCTGCAGCTTGACCGCCGAATCAGCGCGGATTTGAGCTTGGGTGGCGGCCTGGCTGGCGACGGCCAATCTGGAGGCTGCCCGGTCGGTGGCGGAGCCCACCACATGCAGCATGGTGGACCGCTCCATGGCCTCTTCCAGGCCATCAGAGGACAGCAGCGGTTCAAGCTGGGACAGATCGGAGCCGCTGCGGGCGTTCATAAAGGCCACCCGAGCCAGCCCGCCGCGGGCTGATTCGAGGTCTTCGTTCAAGGTGGCCAGTTCGGCTTGCGCGGCTTTGGCGTCCGCCGTGGCCTGGTCAAGTTCTTCTTTGGCCTTGTTGTAGGCCTCCGCGGCGGCTCCGGCTGAGGCTTCGGCTTCAGCGGTGGCTGCGGACAGCTGGGTCAGCATCGATTCCAGTTCGGCTACCGATGCGGCTGCTCTTTGTTCGTCTCGTTTGGCTTGCTGGACGGCTTCGTCAGAGCCGATTGGCGGGGCTGGGTCAGCCAGCGCCGGTGTGGACAGAGCGAACAGGGTCAGGGCGGCCACGCCGAGCGCCGCTAGCCGGCCGGGTGTGGTCCTCGGTCTGCGCATGGCCGTCCTATCCGCCTCAAGTTGGCTGGCAACCCGGGCTTTCAGTCTTCGATGAGCGTCCTAGTTCCGCCCGGATGGCAAACACCAGCCGCGCGAACCTAAGGCAGGTCTCCCCACTTTACATCACCAGTCACATCTGTAACAACAATCACATCAGTCACTGTCCGCACTTTGATCACAGGTGCCCGATGCCGCGCCCGCGCCTATCCGCCCACGCCTGGGACCCAGCCACACCGCTCGGCACGCAGCCCCTCATCACAAGGGGCGCAACGCTGGCCCAAAAACTGCCGGCGACCTGCTGGTTTACGGCCAGGGGACACCCAGCTCGGCGGCCAACCGTTCAACGTGACCGGCGGCCCGCACGTTGTACTCCACCACCGTCAACCGGCCATCTGAACCGATCACAAAGGTGGACCGAATGACGCCGATCTTGGTCCGGCCGAAAGCCGTCTTCTCACCCCAAGCGCCATACTCTTCGAGAACCTTGTGATCCGGGTCTGACAGCAGCTCAAACGGCAACCGCAGGTCCTGGGCAAAGGCCCGGTTCTTCTCCGGCGAATCCGGGGAGATACCAAACACCTTGTAGCCGGCATCTTCAAACGGCTTATCGGCATCCCGGAAATCCTGGGCCTCCAACGAACACCCCGCGGTGAACGCGGCCGGATAGACATACAAAACCACCTTGTGCGGACGTAAAGCGCTGAGCGTTACCGTCTTCGCGTCATCGGCCTCCAAAGTGAAATCCGGAGCCAAATCTCCCACGGCCAGCGTTCCCATACCTGTTTCCTCTCCACTTGAGCGACACCTTTGCCGCATACCAAGAAGGGGTGCGCCGAATGGCAAACCCACCTACGGCGTTGACATTATCAGCCTGCCGTTGACGCCGGACAGGATGGCCACAACGACACGTTGTCTCACTATGTGGGCACCAGTTTCCGTTCCGGGCCGCGGGTAGGTAACCTTGCCGCATGCAAACCCGTCGAATGTGCCTCTAACGCTCCAGCGCACGTTCGACCTGCCTGCATCCAGGCTTGGCGCATCTACAACTAACCAAACATGCTGATCAAACAGCTAGCGCCATCTCTCCGGCCGTGCGCGGCCCCGGCTTCATGCCAGCCCAGTCCAAACCAATCCGCACAGCCAAACTTCAAGGAGACACTTCCATGAGCCAGACCTGGTCCTTCGAAACCCAACAAATTCACGCCGGCCAAACACCGGACCCAACCACCGGCGCCCGCGCCCTACCGATCTTCCAAACCACCTCCTACGTGTTCCCCTCAGCGGACACTGCCGCCGCGCGCTTCGCGCTCCAAGAGCTGGGGCCCATCTACACGCGGCT
>JAIRTF010000120.1 GCA_031255075.1 Bifidobacteriaceae bacterium
GGGGCTGTGGCAGGCTTGTGATGCAAAGGTTTGACCCCAGCCCAGCGATCCAAGGAGAGCACCGTGGTGAGCAGAACACCCCGAACCGGTTCTGAGCCCAGGCCAACTGGTGCCCGCACCCTATTGGCAGGCGGCCGCGCCGTGTGGGTGTTGGCGGCGGTGGCGGTATTGGCATTGACCCTTGGATTCGGTTTGGGGCGGGTTGTGAAATCACCTCAGCAGGCAGCCGGCCCGGCCCTGGAGCCCGGTCTGATTACCGCCAAGCTGGAGGCCAAAGAAATTTCCGCCACGCTCATCACCAGGGCAGATGTGTCCTTCGCGGACCCGATTGCTGTCAACCCGGAAGTGCCCGCCGGGGCATTGGGCGCGGTTGTAACCGGACGGGTTCCAGAAGTTGGCAGCGAAGTCAAAGCCGGGGATGTAATCCTGGAAGTATCCGGCCGGCCGGTATTCCTTTTGCCGGGTCAATTCGCCGCTTATCGCACGCTGGCGGCCGGTTCAACTGGGCCGGATGTGACGCAGCTTAGGGCGGCCCTGAATTCCCTGGGACTATCCGCGGGGCCGGCCAGCGACCAATATGATGCGGCTTTGGCCGGCGCCGTGGCGGCTTTGTACCAACGGGCCGGCTATGCCGCGCCAAACAGCGAAGACCGAACCTTGGCCCAAGCGGTCCGGGACACCAGGGACGCGGTAGAGGACGCTAAGGACGCCCAGGCCGCCGCCCAAAAGGAAGTCAACCGCGCCGTAGCGGACGTGCAAGCCAAGGTGGAGGGCGCCCAGGAGGCGCTCGATGCCGCGAACGACGCCCTCAAGCAAGCCAAACGGGGCGTAGTCAGAGCCGAAGAGGCCCGCGATGACGCCGCCAGGGCCGCCTGGACACCAATGCCCTCAGGTGAAGTGGTGTTCGCCACCGACCTGCCCCGTCGGGTTGATTCGGTTGGCGCCGGCCTAGGACAAGACTTGAGCGACCTCGGTTCGTCCGACCCGTACGGTGGTGGCCCCGCCGACGCGCTGGTGCTGTCCGGCGCCCAGATCAAGGTAACCGCTGACGTATCCGGCGAAGAAGCAGTACTGCTCAAGGTGGGCGGCCCGGTCACTCTGGACCCACAGGGTATGGCTGTCGAGGGGACCATCGAATCGATCTGTGGCGGCGAGGAAATCCCAACCGACCCGATGGAGCACTGCGAAGTCGCGATCAACCCCAACTTGGCGGCGGACTTTGACCGCAGCATGCTGTTGGGCAACCTGCCCGTATCAATGCTGTTGGGTACCTCAGCTGAAGGCGCGTTGGTGGTTCCGGTGGCGGCCGTTTCAGCCAATTCGGCCGGCCAGCCGCAGATTGAACTGGTGGTGGGCGAGTTGCTGAAGAACAAGGCCGCCGGCGAACAAGAAACCCAGAAGGTGGTTATTGAGGCAGGGTTGTCAGCCGAAGGGTTTGTTGAGATCAAGTCAGCCGAGATTGACCTGAAGGCCGGGGACCTGGTGGTGGTGGGGATTCAAGCTGCCGGCCAGCCACAGCCCGCAGCCGACGCCCAAGGTGCCCGATGACGTCCGAGGCGCTCCAGCGGTTGGCCAAGTTTGGCTACCGGCCAACCACTCCGGAGCCTGAGGAGGACGCGGAACCCGCCGCCCAACCAGATCCGGAACCGGAAGCAGAGCCGGTGCTTGAAGCGGAGCCGGAACCTGCCGCCGAACCAGATCCGGAGCCAGATCCGGAACCGGAAGCAGAGCCGGTCATGGACTCCGAGCCCGAAGCAGAGGCCGAGCCAAGCGTTGAGGCCGCGCCCGAAGTCGCCCCAGAACCACGGGCAGACGGCGTCCCGGAGTGGTTACGCGCACTGCGGCGCGAACCCCAGGTCGTGACTCCACCGGAGGCAGAGCCAGAACCGGACCTGGAGCCAGAACCGGAACTGGAAGCAGAGCCGGAGCCAGAACTTGAGGCTGCGGCGGAGCCCGAGGCCCAAGCAGTGGAGGAACCGCTGGCTCCGGAAACCGAGCCGGAGCCCGATTCGGGTCAGGATACGGCCGTCGTGGATTTGCCTGCGGTGGCCGAAATGGAGACCGAAGAAGCGGCATCGGCCGCCGGGGGCGACCACGAAGATGCCACAGGTGACGGCGGCTACGTGCTGGCTTTGGAGGGTGTCTCGCGAACCTTTTCCGGCGTGGCTGAGGTGTTCGCACTGCGGGACGTGTCGATGCAGGTGGCGGCCGGGGACTACGTGTCCATCACGGGGCCATCTGGCTCCGGCAAATCCACGCTGATGAACGTGCTGGGGTTGCTGGACCGGCCCACAGTGGGCGTCTACCGGCTGTCCGGTGTGGAGGCCGGCCCACTCGGAGACAAGGCCAGAGCCCGGCTGCGGGCAGCCGAACTGGGATTCGTGTTCCAGGCTTTCCACCTGATGCCGAAGCGCACCGTCTTCGAAAACGTGCTGCTGGGAATGGCCTATTCGGGCATACCGAAAGCCGAACGGCGCCGCCGGGTGGTGCAGGTGTTGGAGCAAGTCTCCATGACGCACAGGTCCGGGTTCTTCCCATCCACGCTGTCCGGTGGTGAACGTCAACGGGTCGCAGTGGCGCGGGCTTTGGCCAAGGGCCCGTCGGTGCTGTTGGCTGACGAGCCAACCGGCAACCTGGACGCCTCCACTTCAGCCGAAGTGTTGGATCTGTTTGATGAACTGAACGCCGCCGGCCAAACAGTGCTGGTGGTGACTCACGATCCGGTAGTTGCCGGGCGGGCGCTGCGCCGAATGGTCATGGCTGATGGCCGTTTGGAGGAAATGGCATGAAGCTACCCAAGTTGCGTCGCCAGAGTGCTCCGGCCAAGGCCAAGTCACAGGCGAAGGCTCAAGCCAAAGCCCAATCCAAGGCCCTGACCCACGCCGGCGTAGAGCGGTTCGGAATTGGTGACCTGTTCGGCGAAGCGGTTCGCGGGCTGGCTGGAAGGCCCGGGCGGCTGGTCTTGACAGCCCTGGCAGTGGTTTTGGGAATCGGATCGTTGGTGACCACAATTGGGTTTGCCCAAACCGGCGCCCGCCAAGTGGAGGCCACCTTTGACGCGGTGGCCGCCACCCAAGGGGTCATCAAGGAACGCGAAGACCCAATGATGTCCAACGGCGTGCCCCTACCCTGGGACGGAGCAGACCGAGTGCAGCGCCTCAATGGCGTCATAGCCGCCGGCTCCATCAGCGAAGTCAAGCTGAACAGTCCCCGCATCGCGGCCGCGCCGGTCTTTGACCCGGAGGCACCACCAAGCGTGGTACCAGGGATTATGGCCGCCACACCGGGCGTGCTGGAAACAGTTGAGGGCGCCATGACCGAGGGGCGGTTCTTCACGCCGTTCCATGAGGAAACCTCGCAGCGGGTGGCGGTTCTGGGCACCGAAGCGGCCCGGCTGTTGGGCGTCACACGGGTGTCTGACCAGCCCTCGGTATTTATCAACGACATGTCCTTCACCGTGGTGGGCATACTCGGCTCGGTCAAAGCCGGCCACGATCTGCTCCAAGCCGTGATTCTGCCGCAGTCAACCGCCCGGCAGTTGCTTGGCTTGGAAGCACCGGAGGTGCTTCGGCTGCGGTTGGAGGTGGGCGCTGGTCCAATGGTCGCCAAGCAGGCCGGCCCAGCTCTGAACCCCAATTCGCCGCAGGATTATGACATTGCTCTACCCGGGGCCGCCTCCGATTTCCGGAAAAACCTGACGGCGGATGTCAACTCGCTGTTCGTGGTGTTGGGCCTGGTGGCGTTGCTGATCGGCGCCCTGACGATCGCTGTGGTCACATCGCTGTCAGTGATGGAACGTCGCGGCGAAATTGGCCTGCGCCGGGCGCTTGGCGCCACCCAGGCGAACGTGGCCGCCCAATTTGTGACAGAGACCGCCATAGTTGGGTTGCTGGGCGGATTAACCGGCGCGGCCGTCGGCGTGTTCGGCGTGGTGGGCATCTCAATGGCCAAGAGTTGGACGCCGGTGTTGGATTTCCGGTTGGTTGGTGCGGCGGCGCTGCTGGGCATGGTGACTGGCGTGTTGGCTGGGCTGGCTCCAGCTATTCGAGCGGCCCGGATTGAGCCGGCGGCAGCTCTCCAAGAGGGCACCTGACACGGTTGGCCGGGGCGGACGGGACGGCTCTGGCAGACAGTTAGGCTTGTTGGCCGTGAGAATACTTGTGCTTGGTTCAGGGGCCCGCGAACACGCCATAGTTCATGCGCTGCATCGCGAAGGCGGCCACGAACTGTTCGCTGCTCCCGGCAACCCCGGCATCGGCCAATTGGCTCAACTGCACCGCGTGGACTTGGCATCCGGGCCGGCCGTGGCCTACTTGGCCTGGCGGCTGCGCGTGGACCTGGTGGTGATAGGCCCGGAAGCGCCGTTGGTAGATGGCGTGGCCGATGCCGTCCGCGCAGCCCACATACCGTGCTTCGGTCCCAGCGCCGCGGCCGCCCAACTGGAGGGCTCCAAGGCCTTTGCCAAAGAGGTGATGCGAGCTGCCGGTGTGCCGACCGCTGAGGCTGTGGCGGCCCGCACTCCCAGTGAGGCGGCGGCTGCTTTGGAACGGTTCGGGGCGCCCTATGTGGTCAAGAATGACGGCTTGGCGGCCGGCAAAGGCGTGGTGGTGACGGATTCTTTTGAAGCTGCCGTGGCTCACGCTCAGGCTTGTTTCGATGCCGGCGGCACAGTGGTGGTTGAAGAGTTCCTGGACGGCCCGGAGGTTTCGCTGTTCTGTGTGACGGATGGAACCACGGTGGTGCCGTTGGCTCCGGCGCAGGATTACAAACGCGCCCTGGACGGCGACCAGGGGCCAAACACCGGCGGGATGGGCGCCTATTCGCCGCTGCCGTGGGCTCCAGCGGACTTGACTGACCAAGTGTTGGCGGAGGTAGCAGTGCCGGTGGTGCAGCAGATGGCTGCTCAAGGCAACCCCTTCCAGGGGCTGTTGTATTGCGGGCTGGCGTTGACCTCCAAGGGGCCCAAGGTGGTGGAGTTCAATGTCCGCTTTGGCGATCCGGAATCTCAGGTGGTGCTGGCGCGCCTGGCCACGCCCCTTTCCGCGCTGTTGCTGGCGGCCGCTACTGGCCGGCTGGCCGAACTGCCATCTTTGGTGTGGAGTGAGGACGCCGCCGTGGGTGTGGTGATCGCGGCCAGGAACTATCCCGGCACGCCGGTGATTGGCGATGTGATCTCCGGCTTGGAGGCCGCCAACGCCATTCCCGGTGTCTATGTGCTGCAAGCGGGCACAACTGTGAACCAAGAAGGTGAACTGCTGTCAGCCGGCGGAAGAGTCTTAACAGTTGTGGGTTTGGGTCCCAACCTGGCGGCCGCCCGTGAAAGGGCTTACGCCGGAGCTGCCTCTGTCCAGTTGCAAGGCTCCCACTACCGCAAAGACATAGCCCTAGCCGCTGCCTCCGCCTAGCCCGAAGGCGCTCCCACCATCCCCGACGAAGTGTTCAGGAGATGTTATGCCTCTGCCAGGGCGGCGGCTTTCATGGCCTCGAGTTGGGTGCGGTTCTGGTCCAGGAATTGCTGTTCCACCTCGCGGTGGATTGTAAGCAGGCGCTCTGCGTAGTTGGTTTCGATTCGACAATCAAAGTCAACTAGCGCGATTTCCACCTGCGTCGGGTAGGCGTGAAGAAGGCCATCGCCTTTCCCCCGGTTTCCAGAAGCGTCGGTTGCCCGCGCTAAGTCCATGGCGCTGGCAGGTGACGGGCGGTTCAGCGTTGGTACATCAGTCAGCGGTTGTCCCTCGGAATTGGTAAACGGCATACTCGAAAAGTCGATCCCTCTTGTTGCAGCACAGGCTGCCCACTCGGCGTCCAGGGCTTGGGCGCGGGGATCATTTCCCACTTCCCACCGGCTCACGTCGGTTACCGCCACTAGCAGATCCCAGTAGGTGTCTCTGAAGCCCTGGACGACGAATGCCATTTCGTCTTGCGGCACTTGCGTCAGGGCTTCTCCCATGCATCCCTGGACGTCTGCGCCACGGGCTTCCTCACTGTCAATATCGGGTCCGTACATGGCTGCCCAATACTCGTGTTCGGCGGCGACGCTGAGGCCGGCGACGTAATCCAGGTTTTTCTGCTCGGTTTCCTGCACTTCCGGCGCTTGGCCTGGAAACAGTTCTTCAGCGCCCGGCGAATCCAAGCCGTAGCCCCATTGCTCCACGTCTGCGCGGTCGTCATCAAGGCCTGGCACCATCATGTAGCTTGCGCGGGCCAGATACGGATGAACCTGTTCAACCATTGAACCTGCATAGGGCATCGGGAAGTAGTCGAAGCCGGCCTCCTTCATGCAAGAGGCGACCAACGCCTCCCTTTCGCCCGCTGATTGAATCGCCTTGTGCAGCTCTGCGTCGAAACTGGGTGTGGGCTGGCCCATCAGCGCGCGATATGGTCCCAACGGCGTATCGTCCGGCAAAATCACGAAATTCCGTGCGGGATGAGCATTCTGCCCTGTCTCAACGCTGGGGCCAGAGGGCCCCACTGGGGCAGGGGGTGGAGTTGTAGTACAGCCCCCTGCCACCAGCGCGCCAGCCGCAGCTGAGGCGGCAAACAGAATCATTCTTCTCTTGATGGTCGCCACGTCGATAATCCTTTCTCTTGGTGGCGTGAGGAATCTCCTCACATGTAAGGAAAGCTATCGGCGCCGGGGGACGTTGTGCTCAGCGGCCTTCTTTGCCATTGTCCTCGCTGACCGCGGCGGGCAGCGAGACGGGGTGGGTTAGGTGGTTGATTACTGAGGCGAAGAAGCCCAAGCCGTCCAGGCCGGAGCGCATGGGGCCAGGCGCATCGGGGCCGAAGCCCACTTCGACGGCGTGTTCGGGGTGGGGCATCAGCCCGACCACGTTGCCGGCGGCGTTGGTGATGCCGGCAATGTTGCGCCTGGAACCGTTCGGGTTGGTGTCCTTGTAGCGGAACACCACGCGGCCTTCGGCTTCCAGTTCATCCAATTGGCGTTCCGAAGCCACAAACTGGCCATCCTGGTTCTTCAACGGGATGGTGATCACCTGTCCGGTCGTGAAGCTGCTGCTCCAGGCGGTGTTGGTGGATTCAACTGTGAGGCGCTGCTCGCGGCAGATGAACGTCCGGTGGTTGTTCTTGATCATGGACCCAACCAGCAGATGCGATTCGGTCAGAATCTGAAAACCATTGCAAATCCCCAGAACCGGCATGCCGCCCTGAGCAGCATCCCGCACGGCCTGCATCATTGGTGCGAACCGAGCAATGGCGCCAGCCCGCAGATAGTCCCCGTAGGAGAACCCCCCTGGCAGCACCACCGCATCCACGTCTCCAAGGGTCTGGTCCGCGTGCCACAGTGGAACGCCTTCGGCGCCGGCCAAACCAACAGCGCGGAGCGCGTCACGATCATCCAGAGTGCCCGGAAAGGTGACTACACCGATACGAATCATGCGGCGGGGCCCTCCGGCGCGGCATCGGCGGCCGTCTCAAACCGGACGGAGACCACGTCCTCAATGACGGGGTTGGACAGCAGCGTGGTCGCGGCCTCCCGCGCCGCCTCAAGGACCTCCGCACTGGGCGGCCCATCCACCGCCAACTCGAAGCGTTTGCCCTGGCGGGTCCCCCGGAACTGCCCAAACCCGAGCCGCCCCAGCGCGCTGGCCACGGCCTTGCCCTGCGGGTCCAAAATCTCCGGCTTGGGCATCACATCGACAATTACTAGCGCCACGGCGGCCTTCCTTGATCACTCGGGTATGGGGTGAGCTGCGCCCACCAGCCTAGCGGCGCGCTTCGCCCGGATCACTCAGACGCTCGGAGCGCCTGGAAGGGGGTCAGGCTTGGAATTGGGTGCCGGTTAGGCGTTCGTAGGCGTCTACGTAGCGCTGGCGGGTCTTATCGACAATGGCGGCGGGGAGTTTCGGGGGTGGGGAGTTGCGGTCCCAGCCGGATTCCTTTGTCAACCAGTCGCGGAGGAATTGCTTGTCATAGGACGGTTGGGGGCCGCCCGGTTCCCAGGTCTTGGCGTCCCAGTAACGGGAAGAATCAGGGGTGAGGACTTCATCGCCCAAGGTCAGGCGGCCATCAGTGGCTTGGACACCGAATTCGAACTTGGTGTCCGCCAGGATCAGGTCACGTTGCCGGGCAATCTGCTCGGCCCGGGTGTAGAGCATCAGCGTCACATCACGGAGTTGTTCGGCAGTGGTCAAACCCATTTGTTCGGCGACGTATTCGAACGGGACGTTCTCATCATGTTCACCCTGTTCAGCTTTGGTGGCAGGGGTGAAGATGGGGTAGGGCAGCCGGTCACCATCAGACAGGCCATCAGGGAGAGGAATGCCGGTAACTTGGCCGGTCCGCTGGTATTCGGCCAGACCGGAGCCGGTCAGATAGCCGCGGGCGACGCATTCAACCGGATACATCACCAGGCGCTGGCAGATCATAGCCCGCCCGCGAACCGGCTCTGGCACATCCAACGACACCAAATGGTTCGGCACCACATCTTTGAGTTGGTCAAACCACCAGACGGTCAGGGCTGTGAGGATCTTGCCCTTGTCAGGGATTTCGGTGGGCAGCACCCAGTCAAAGGCACTGATCTTGTCGCTGGTGACAATCAGAATCTGGTCGGTGAACGGTGAGGTCACCGATGGCTCATAGATGTCCCGCACCTTCCCTGAGGTGACGTACTGCCAGCCGTCGAGTTCCAGATGATCAGTGTTGCTCGCGTCTCTCACGCCTTCCAGTGTGCATCACCCGGCCTGGCCGCGCCCGCAACCTGGGCCCGTTTCCAAGGATCGGCCCCGCGCTGGGGATGGTTAGGCTTGGAGGCCGTGAGTGACCAGCGGACAGACACGGGCGCCAAGGCGTCCACCGACCGGCTGGCGCCCGCCCGGCGGGACTATCTGGCCGTGTTCGCAGTTGCCCTGTTGGTCCGGGTGGCCTATGCGGCCTGGCCGGGGACCTGGTTCAAAGTTGGTCCCTATGACGAAGGCGTCTACTACATGGCGGCCCGGTTGTTGGCCCAAGACGTGATGCCGTACCGCGACTTCACCTTTGTTCATCCGCCTGGCATGTTGGAACTGGCGGCACCTTTGGCTGGGCTGGGCGCAGTCACCTCAGACCATGTGGCGTTGGTGGTAGGACGGCTGTTGGCGATGGCTGTCAGTGCTGGGTGTGCCGCGGCCATGGTCTACCTGTGCCGCGACTTGGGCCGTGTCCCGGCACTGATAGCCGGAGCCACCTACGCGCTGTGGCTGCCGCAGATCACCACGGACCAGTCGATGTTGTTGGAAGGCCCAATGAGCTTGGCGCTGATAGCCGCCATGATGGCGCTGTTCCGGTTGTTCAAACGACCAACGCTGCTGACGGCCGCCGTGTTGGGATTTGCGCTGGCCTGGGCGGTTGGCATCAAGCTGTGGGCGTTGGGACCGGCGGTAGCCATCGCCGCTTTTGGTGTACTGCGCCTGCGCTGGCGCAGCTGGGCGCTGGTGTCAGGCGGATTGGTGGGCTTGGCGCTGTCCACGGCCTTGATTTGGCCGGCTGGACCGGGCGCCGCCATCAGTCAGTTTGTGGGCTCTCAGACTGGCCGAGCGGCCCGTGCGTGGATGCCGCGGGCTTGGCTGGAAGCCCTGATTGGTCCGCTGGCCTATCCGCTATTCATGGCCGCCGCGCTCGGCGTGCTGGTCTGGCTGTTGGTGGTGGCCGCCCGCCGGCCGGCGACCAACTGGGAGCCTCTGGTCTGGATCGCCACCGCTGCGGTGCTGGTGTTGCAGCTGATCAGCGCCCAGAACATCTACCCGCACTACTTGACGGCCCTGACGCCCGCCGCCGGCTTCGGCTTGGCCTACTGGGTCAGGCGTTTGACCACTGCAGCCCAGGTGGCCGATGCCGCGCCGGCCGCCTCCCGCCAAACGGCCAGCACCGCCACGGAGGCCGCCGTAGCGCCAACCGCGGTTCAAGCAACCCAGGCAGTGGCAACCACAGCCGACCAGACCAACAATGCTGACCAAGACGCCTCGTCGGTGAGGCAAGGCTTCAAAGCCCGCTGGTGGGATCTGTTTCCCAGACAAGCCAAGCTGGTGTTGGCCGGCCTGGTGCTGGTGGTGCTGGTCGGCGCCGGCATTACGGGAGTGATGGGCCCGGCATCGCCCGCCTGGCAGAGCCTGGCCAAGGTCAAAGCGGCCGTCGGGACCAACCCTGGCTGTGTCTGGGCGGAAGAACCCGGCTGGCTGATCGCGGCCGGAGCGCTGCCGGAAGACTGGCTGGCCTGCCGCAGCCCCGTGGACCGGATCGGAATGCTGCTCCAACGCGAAGCGGACGGTGACCTGCCAGAAGCAGAGCCACCTCGATCCGCCGGCGCCATGCTGGAAGGGCCGCTGGACCAAGCCGAAACTGCGTTGGTCTTCAAAGGCGGTCTCTACGACCGTCACCTGCAAGAACAACCACCAGGCAGCGGTCCCAGCCGCTGGGTGGGGCACGTCGGCCCAATCGAAATCCGCCAGCGCTGAAACCGCAGTCAGCGGCCCACAGGCGCCCGCGCGGGCGCCAGCCCAAGCGGCAGCACAAGCCGCACTAGCCGCCGGAGGCGGCACAAACCAACCGGGCAAGCCGGAGGCGTCCCGCAACGCGGGCCGCCTCCTGGGAAAGTCAGGCGGCTTCGACCTTCAGGTTGAGGGGCGTGGTGACTGATTCGTGGAGGCGAGCCTGAACGGTGTAGTCACCAATGGTCTTGATGCGCTCGCTCAGGTCAATCTTGCGCTTGTCCAGGTCAAACCCGGTGGCTTGTTTGACGGCGGCGGCAATGTCCGCAGTGGTGACAGTGCCGAACAGGCGACCGCCGGCACCGGCGCGGACCCGCACCGGAACGGCGGTGTTGCGCAGTTGGTCAGCCACGGCCAGGGCGTCTTCAACATTGGCCATCTCGCGGGCCTTGGTGGCCCGGCGCAGCGTGGCGATCTGCTTCTCAGCGCCCTTGGTCCAGGGGGTGGCCAGCTTGCGTGGCACCAGATAGTTGCGGGCATAGCCCGGTTTGACATCAACAATGTCGCCTGGAACGCCCAGGCCGGAAACCTCGTGGGTCAAGATGATCTTGGTCATGATTGTGTCTCTCTGCTGGTGGTTCAGCGTCCTGAACTGGAATAGGGCAGCAGCGCCATTTCGCGCGCGTTCTTGACGGCGCGGGCCACGGCCCGCTGCTCTTGGACACTCAGCCCGGTGACGCGGCGAGCGCGGATCTTGCCGCGGTCTGACACGAACTTGCGCAGCAAGGCCACGTCTTTGTAATCGATGTCACCTTCAGCGGTGAGTTGCAGCGGAGCGGTCCGCTTGCGGGGTTTGCGTTGGATTGGCTTAGCCATTGGTCTTCCTTAGTGATCTGGGTGAAAGGTCTGTTTGGTCTGCGTGGTTGGCTTGCCGCCCGGCGGTCTGCGGGTACCGGCCCAGACGGGCACGGCGCGGTCAGAGCGCGGCCAGGCCGGCAGATCAGAAGGGCGGATCGTCAGCCGGGTTGCCGCCCAGGCCGGGAGCGCTCCACGGGTCTTCTGCCGCCGAATAGTTGGACGGTGGGTTTGATGCGTTCTGGGCAGCGCCCCAAGCGCCACCGCCGCCACCGGCACCGGACTCGAAGCCGCCTCCGGCGCCGCGACCGCCTTGGCCGCCACCTGAGCCACCTTCATAGCCGCCGCCCCAGTTGCCGCCACCGCTGCGCGGATTGCGGGTGACCTTGGCGGAGGCGTACCGCAAAGATGGCCCCACTTCGTCAACTTGGAGTTCAACCACGGTGCGCTTTTCGCCTTCGCGGGTTTCGAAGCTGCGCTGAACCAGCCGGCCTTGGACAATCACCCGCATGCCTTTGGTCAGGCTTTCGGCCACGTTTTCTGCGGCTTCGCGCCAGATGGAGCAGCGCAGGAACAGAGCCTCGCCGTCTTTCCATTCACCGCTGCTGCGGTCAAAGGTGCGCGGCGTGGAGGCGACCGTGAAGTTGGCCACGGCGGTAGCGCCGTTGGAGGTGAACCGCAGTTCCGGGTCGCTGGTCAGGTTGCCCACAACGGTGATGACTGTGTCTCCGGCCATGTCAAGCCTCCACCGGCTCGGCCCGCAGCAGTTTGGTGCGGAGCACCGTTTCTGACAGGTTCAGCACACGGTCCAGTTCTTTGGCGGCTTCAGTTGTGGAGGTGAAGTTGATGACGGCGTAGATGCCTTCAGATTGCTTCTTGATGGGATAGGCCAACTTGCGTTTGCCCCAGATATCGGTCTTGTCCACGGTGCCTTTGGCGGTCTTGATGACTTTGAAGAACCGGTCCAAGGTGGTGGGTACTTTGGCTTCTTCGAGTTCGGGCTCGAAGATGATCATGATCTCGTATGGGCGCATAGACTCGCGCGCCTCCTTCGGTCTAGGTCGGCCGCGGTCCTTCCGCGGCAGGAGGGTCATGGAAAGTCGCTGCGCGGCAAGCTTGGTGGTGAATGATGCCGCGCAGCGACCCTCGATGATACCCCACTTCCGGCTGGGCTCTCTTCGCGGACCTCCAGGTCTTGGGTCTGGGGTTGGTCCGGCGGCCAAACCGCCCGTCTTCGCCAAGCCCCAACAGTCATCAGGAAAAGGGCGTTTGCGGCCCCAGAGTTGGTTGTGATTTTGGTCACACCGGCTCTTGGCGGCTCTGGTGACCCCTTGGTCACAGCCCGGCGCTACGGTGGTCGATGGCGCGGCATCGGCCACCTAAAACCGCAGGTCAGCGGCTCGTGACGACCGCATGGGAGGGGTTCGCGGAGATCTTTCGGTGAGCGGCCGGAAGGGGCAGAAATGTGATAGAACCACCGATTTTCTATGCCCTAGAAATCTGCCCATATTTCCGCGCCAAACGATTGGAACCCCTCCAGAAATTGACTTAGGGTCGATTCCACAAGGCGAGGGGAAAACCCTATAGCCACAACCAACACTTCAACGGAGAGGCAATAGAACTCATGACCGTACGTCCCGGAGACCAAACCCAAACCGCCGCTGAGCTAGCTCGCTCGTGGCAGACCGACCCCCGGTGGGTGGGAGTCAAGCGCACTTACAGCGCGGAAGACGTGGTAGCACTGCGCGGCTCATTCCAAGAAGACCGGACCCTGGCCCGGCGCGGCGCCGAAAAACTGTGGGA
>JAIRTF010000152.1 GCA_031255075.1 Bifidobacteriaceae bacterium
GGACCGGTCGACAACTCGCCAACGCCTGACACCTCCGCCACCCCCACCGAAGAGCCGAGCACTTCGCCGACGGCCACTCCGCCGGACCCCTCGCCCAGTACCTCGCCGAGCTCGTCAACTGAGCCGACCCCAACGCCAACTGGGCCTACCCCGCCAGAACCACCCACGGCATCGGCCGGGGCAGGTGGTGGCGGTCGCGCCGCACCGTTCGGTGGCGGACCTGGTGCGGGGGCCGTCCAAGCTGACCAGGGCACTCTGGCAGTGTTGGCAGCCCTGGTCGCCTGCCTGATTGGTGCGGCGGCTTGGCGCCGGGCGGCCTTGAACGGCGGCCGTTAGACGATGCCGCGCCCCAGCTTCCTGCCAGACATCCCGCTGGCCAACATTGCCTGGGGATTGGAGTTACCGCTGCTGGTCTTGAACTGGTTTGCGCTGTCCACCATGGTGGTGGCTTGGTTCTTACCCGGCAGCTTCGCAGCCACCATCATGGCGGTGGCCGTGCTTGCGGCGGTGGCTGGGCTGGGCTTCCGCAAGACCCGGGCTGACCACGTAGACCTGGTGGGGCGCTACGTGCTGTCCCGGCTGGCGGTGGTGTTCACGGTGGCATGGTTGCCGAGCGCCAGTTGGATGACCAACGAAGAACTGTTGGCGGCCGCCATTCTGGCCGGGTGCCTGCTGACAGAGCCCGTTGCCAGAGCCTTCGCAGCTCAAGCCTTTCCCTACGCGGCGAATTTCCCCGGCACCAAGACCCGGACCGTTCACCTGCCGGCGGACGCCATCTTCTGGACCAACCTGGGGGCCACCACAGCGTTGATGTTGTTGCGCGGCCCGTGGGTGCGGTTGGAGTTGGTGATCGCTGCGGTGGCGGCACTGGTCAACTTGTTCTTCATGCTGGACATGGCTTTGTTCACGCTGTCTCGGCTGCGATTCAACGCCCGGCTGCCCAAACTGTGGGAGGAGATGGCCCCCACCTTCGCGATCCACTGGCGGGCGGGCGCCGGTTCACTGCACCAACTGACCATGTGGCTGGACTACCTCAAAGCCTTGGACAAACCGTTCTTTGTGATCACCCGCACGCGGGAGAACTTCCTTGAAGTGGTCCGCAGTCTGGACGTACCGGTGCTACACCGAGTCGGTTTGAATTCAGTTGAAGACGCATTGAGTCCCAGCCTGAAGACCGTCTTCTATGTCAATACCGCCATCTTGAATGACCACATGTTGCGGTACCCGCATTTGACACACATCCAGTTGAATCACGGTGACAGCGACAAACTGGCCAGCTATTCGCCAGTGTTCAGAAGCTATGACAAAGACTTTGTGGCCGGCCAGGCGGCAATTGACCGTTTCGATTCAGCCGGCCTGGCCACCGCGCCAGGGTTCTTTGTGATTGTGGGCCGCCCGCAGGTGGCGGAGGTGGCACCCAGCCGCGGTTCGGTGTCCGATCTGAAATCCCCCACTGTGCTGTACGCGCCGACTTGGTCTGGCAACACCCAGGACTCCAACTACACCTCGTTGCCCAAGGGCCCGAAGATTGTCCAAGCCTTGTTGGACCGGGGCTGCACGGTGGTGTTCCGGCCGCATCCCTACTGGAACAAGGACCACCATTCGGCGGCCGGCCGTCAAGCCGTGGTTGAGATGCTGGCGGCTGATGCCGCCACCAGCGGCCGGGGGCACATCTACGGTGACATGGCCGAAACCGAACTGTCCGTATTCGATTGTTTCAACCTGTCAGACCTGATGATCTCGGATGTGTCCTCCGTGGTGAACGACTACCTCTTCTCAGAAAAACCGCTGGTCATGGTGGCGGTGACGGCACCGCCTGAGATGTTCGTGGAGGAGTTCCCGGTGGCGCGCGGCGCCTACGTGGTTGATTTCGAGGACGTCGATTCAACTCTGACCCAGGCGTTGGACGCCATCTGGAATGAGGACCCGCTGGCGGCCACGCGGCGTGAACTGAAGACCTACTATCTGGGTGACATTCCCCGTGAACGCTATGCCGAAAGGTTCCTGGAGGAGGCCCAGAAGTATGTCTAGGCTGTCCGCCCGGGCGCTGAAGCTGGCTGTCTCCGCCATCCGCAAATCGGGGCTGCTGCCCAAGTCAATCCCAGATGGCCGCGGCGATGAAGCCTTGATCGCCAAGCGGTTCCCCAAGGCTGAGGTGATGGTGTTCTTCGGCGACACGGTCAACGGCCTGTACCAGCTGCGGCCCTGGTATCCGGCGCTGCGTGAACTGCACCGCCACCATCCGGTGGTGATTGTGGGAACCGATTCGCGGGCCATTGCCACCATTCGCCATGAAGCACACCTGCCGGCCTTCACCATCTCTCACTATTCCAGTGTTGATTTGATTCTGTCTAAAGCGGATATTGGTTTGGTTCTGTACGTGAACCACAATTCCGCCAATTTCCCAGTCTTGGCGTTTCCACAGCTGGTCCACGTGTCGATTATGCATGGCGATAGCGACAAGGTCGTATCAGTTTCCGCCCAAACCCGCGCCTATGACTTCACGTTCGTGGCCGGGCAAGCCGCCATTGACCGGCTGGCAGCCCATTTGCCGCGTTTCAACGCGGCCGAACGTTGCCTGATCATTGGCCGGCCGCAAGCCGCACCTCCGGCCGCTGAGGCCTTGGCGGAAGATCTGGAAGGCCGTGCTCCGGCTGATGGCCCGGTCCGGGTGCTCTATGCGCCCACCTGGGAGGGCGGCACCGGCTCCGCTGCCTATTCGTCTCTGGTGGGCTATGGCGAACAGATTGTCCGCCAGTTGATGGCCAACCCCCGTTTCGCGCTGACCTACCGGCCGCACCCCTTGACCGGCACTCGCCTGCCAGAGTTCGCCGATGCCAACGCCCGCCTCAAAGCACTGATCGCCGCCGCTGCAAAGCGGGCAGAGGGAGGGGCTCCAAGCGCCCAGGTGTCGCGGCTACCGGACGCCGTTGACGATCTGTGGGCGGCAGATCTGCTGATCACGGACATTTCCTCGCTGGCCATCGATTTCCTGGTCACCGGCCGGCCGTTGGCTATCACCATCCCGCCAGACCCGGCTGCCGTTCCCGCGCCAACCCGCCTGCTGGAGGTAGCACCCCGGTTGGGCCGTCCGGAGCTGGCAGATGTGCCGGCCTTCTTGGAAGGCATCTTGGCTGCCGATGCCGCCGGGGCAGGCGCCCCCGCCAAGGAGCGTGCCGAGGTGGCCCGTTACTACTTGTCTGATACCTCACCTGGCGCGGCCATCGCCGCCTTTGTCGAGGCCTGCGGGCGAATGCTTGACCTGGCCAAGGCGGCCGAAGCGTGAAGATCGCCGCGGTCGTTGTCGCCTATAATCGCCGGGACCTACTACGGGAGGCACTGGACGGCATCGGCCACCAAACCCGAAAACCAGACACAGTGCTGGTGGTGGATAACGCTTCGACGGATGATTCGGCGGCGGTGGCTGGGGCTCACCCAGCAGTTAGCGAAGTGCTGCGGTTGACCCAGAATCTGGGCGGCGCCGGCGGGTTTGCGGCCGGGTTGGCGCGGGTCTTGGCCAGCCAATCGGTTGACGCCGTCTGGTTGATGGATGATGACACCGCTCCCACCCCAACGGCGTTGGCCGAACTGGAGAAGGCCTGGACCGGCTACCCAGGGCGTCTGGCGGTGGCCAGTTCGCGGGCGGTGTGGACAGATGGGCGGATCCATCCGATGAACTCGCAGCGCACGCGGTTGTTCGCCTCGCGCGATGAACGCTGGCGGGCGCGGCAGGTGGGGGCAAGGCCCATCAGAACTGGCTCGTTTGTGTCCATGCTGGTGGGGGCTGATGCGGCCCGTGCCAAGGGCCTACCGGTGGCGGACTACTTCATTTGGAACGATGACCTGGAGTATTCCGCCCGGCTGGTAAGACCGGTTCGGCGGCGCAGGGTTGGCCAAGGTGTTGATCAGCCGGGTTGGCGGGGCATAGCAGTGCCGTCTTCGGTGGTGGTCCACAAGACCCAAGAATTCGCCAGTGGGCTGTCCAATCCCGGCCCGCGGTTCTACTTCGAGGTTCGCAACAAGCTCTGGGCGCTGGTCAAATCGGGCTCCTTCGGGCCGTTGGATGCCGCCGCCTACGGCGCCTACACTCTGGCCAACTGGCTGCGGTTGGTCATGCGCAGCCCGGACTCTGGTCAGCGACGCGATCTGTTGACTGCCGCCCGTAAGGGAATTAGGGATGGCCTTCTGAGCAAGCCAACTGCCAACGCCTATATCTTTGCCGGTCAAGGGCGCATCGCCGAGCAGGTGGCGGCCGTTGAAACGGGAGCTTCCCAGCGGTGAGCAGGCAATCCTCCACCCCCGGCCGGGACCAGTTCTCAGTGCTGATGCCGGTCTACCACCGGGACATTCCCCGCCAGGTGCGGGCGGCCTTCGAATCCGTCACCACCTACCAAACGCTGGCGCCGGCCCAGATCGTCATAGTGCGTGATGGCCCGGTCGGGCTAGGCCTGGCAGAACTCTTGGGCGAACTGGCCGGTCAGCCCCAGGTGGATGTGGTGGAACTTGGCCAAAACCTCGGTCTGGCGGCGGCGCTCAATGCCGGCCTGGAAGCTTGCCGGTTCCCGGTGGTGGCCCGGCAGGATGCCGATGATCTGTCCTTCCCGAACCGTTTTGAACTGACCGTGCCGCTGGTCAAAGGACCGGTCCAAGTGGTGGGCGGAGCCATGCGCGAATTCACCGAAGTGCCGGCCGGCACGGCCTGCCAGCCGGCGGCCGCTGATCCACAGCCCCAAACGCTGCCAGCTCCACGTCCTGGCACCCACCGCTGCTGGGGCCCAGAGCGAACCTATCCGCTGACAACCGCAGAAATTGTTCGCCAAGCCAAGCTGCGCAACCCCATGGCCCACCCAACTGTGGTGTTCAACAAAAACGCCGTTCAGCGGTGCGGCGGCTACCGTCCGTTCCATCACCTGGAGGATTACGACCTGTGGGTCCGCCTACTCCAAGCCGGCGCCGAAGCCGCCAACGTTCCCGATGTGGTGGTCGCCTATTGCGCCCCCACTGAGGCCTACGGCCGGCGCGGCGGCTTGAAAACCCTGCGGGCGGAATGGGAGCTGCAACGCGAATTGCTGCGGACCGGATTTGTCAGCCCGGCCCAGCGGCTGCGCAAC
>JAIRTF010000045.1 GCA_031255075.1 Bifidobacteriaceae bacterium
ACCGGCCGGGTGGAACAGCGGGTCACTCAACTGCCGGCACCGTTGACCCCGCAAACTGCGGCTGTGCTGCGGGAACGGATTGGCCGGACAGTGGACGGGCGGCCGTTGGCTGAAGTCAAAGAGGATCTGGAACGCCTGCCAGAGAGTTTCCATACCACCGACCGCCCGGCTGTGGCGGCGGTGGTTGACGCGCTGGGGCAGGCCGTCAAACCGGAGGGTACTGAACGGCTGATCATGGCCGGTGCCTCCAACCTGACCCGGGCTTCGGGCGACTTCCGCCGCATCACCCCGGTGCTTGAAGCCATCGAAGAACAAGTTGTGCTGTTGAAGCTGCTGTCAGAAATGTCTGCCGATTCGGGTGAGGTGGCCATCCGGATTGGCCGGGAAACCACTGATGCCGGCCTGGCGGAGGCTTCGGTGGTGGCGGCAGGATACGGCCCGGGGCGGGCTGTGGCACACTTAGGCGTGCTGGGTCCCAAGCGGATGGATTACCCGGGTTCAATCGCCGTGGTGCGGGCCATCGCCCTGTACCTATCGCGCATCCTGGCAACTTGACCGCCGCTGACCCCGCTGTCCTGGAGGAATGTGAATGAACGACTATTACGGTGTGCTGGGCGTGCCCAAGAACGCCACCCCTGAAGAGGTCAAGGCCGCCTATCGGAAGGCTTCCCGCCGCAACCATCCCGACATTGTGGGCCACAGCGCCCAAGCGGAGGAACGCTTCAAGCAGATCAACGCCGCCGATGAGGTGTTGTCGGATCCGAAGAAGCGGGAGGTTTACGACCTGGGGGTTGACCCATTGGCGCCGGGCGCCGATCAGGGCGCACCGTTTGGTGGTTTCAGCGGCGGGTTCGGCGGGTTTGGTGACATCTTTGAGGCCGTCTTCAACGCCGCCGCCGCTGGCAACGCCGGGCGGCAAGGTCCGGTCAGCCGCCAAAGCCGCGGCCGTGACCAGTTGGAACGCTTGACGATTGATCTTTCGGAGGCGGTTTTCGGGGTCAACAAGGACGTGTCCTATTCGACCTATCTGGTTTGCGGGGTGTGCGGCGGCGATGGTTGCGCGCCCGGCACCGAGCCGCAAACCTGTCCCACCTGCCATGGCCGCGGTGCCCGCGAACGGCTGGTCCGTTCACTGCTGGGCACTATGCGCACCCTTGAACCGTGCCGGCAATGCCAAGGGCACGGCGTGGTGGTGCCTCAACCGTGTGGCGAATGCTCCGGCGAGGGCCGGGTTCGGGGGCGGCGCACGGCCAGCGTTGAGGTGCCGGCCGGGGTTGATTCCGGCAACCGGCTGCGTTTGGTTGGTTTGGGTGAGGCCGGGCCGTGTGGCGGCCAGTCCGCTGATTTGTATGTCGAGTTGAAGGTCAAGAAGCACCCAGATTTCGTGCGCGATGGCGATGACCTCCTGACCACTTTGACCATCCCGATGACCGCCGCCGCCTTGGGTTGCTGCATTGACATTGAGACGCTGGACGGGGAGCGCCAACTGGACATCAGGCCTGGGTCGCAGCCCGGATCGGAACTGGTTTTGGACGGCCTGGGGGCCGGCCGGGTCGGGTCCACCGCCCGCGGCGATCTGAAGGTCCGCTTGGATGTGCGCATCCCCGGTGACCTGGACACCGCGCAACGCGAATTGCTGCGCCGGTTGGCGGCGGAACGCGGCGAGGAACGTCCCGAAGCCCGCCTGACCGGCGCCGGTGGCATGTTTGCCCGCCTGCGCGACAAATTCGCCGGCAAGTGACGCCGCCGCTGTTCTGGGTTCCGGCCGGCGCCGATTTGGCGGCCGGTCGGGTGGTTGAACTGGATGCTGCCGGCGCCCACCACGCCGTATCCGCCAAACGCTTGCGCCCCGGTGAAGAGCTCTATCTGGCCGATGCCGCCGGCCGCCTGGCCTTGGCTACCGTCACCTTGGCATCCGCCCAGGCTGGTGGGCCACGGTTGGCGGCCGAGGTCTTGTGGGTCCGGGACGAGCCGACCCCGATTCCAGCTTTGGTGTTGGTTCAGGCTTTGGCCAAGGGCCGCCGTGAGGAGGGCGCAGTGGCGGCGGCCACCCAACTGGGAGTGGACCAGTTGATCCCTTGGCAGGCGGACCGGTCGGTGCCGCGGGCCGGCGCCGGACTGGTGGACCGTTGGCAGCGGCTGGTTCTGGCTGAGGCACAGGTGGCACGGCGGCCACGAGTGCCAGAGGTATTGCCGCCCGTTGATACGCCTGCTCTGCTGACCCAGTTGGCGGAATTGGACAAACCGGTTTTGGGAATTGTGCTGCACGAACAAGCTACGGAGCCGCTGGCGGAAGCCCTGGCCGGCGCCGAACAGACTGAGGCGGTCTACCTCGCAGTGGGGCCGGAGGGTTCGTTGACGGACCGTGAACTGGACGGCCTGACAGCTCTGGGTTGGCGGCCGGCCCGGATGGGGCGCGAGGTGTTGCGAACCGGTGTGGCTCCGATAGCCGCCCTGTCGGTGGTAAGCCACCTGCTGGGCCGCTGGGCGTAGCGGGCTGGCGGTGGGTAGAGTAGGGCCATGTCTTTGCCTGTAGATTGCCTGTTTTGCCAATTCGTCAACGGCACCTTAGAGACGGAGATTGTGGGCCAAAACCAGCGCGCCATCGCTTTTAGGGACATCAACCCGCAAGCGCCGTTGCATGTGCTGGTCATTCCGCGTGAGCATTTCGCCGATGTGGCCACCTTGGCGGCGGCCGATCCGGCTGCTTTGGCCGATGTGGTGGAACTGGCCCAGGAAGTGGCAATGGATGAGGCAGATGGCGAATACCGATTGATCTTCAACTCCGGCCCGGAGGCCGGCCAGAGCGTTTTCCACGTTCACGGCCATGTGCTGGGCGGGACGCGGCTTGGCTGGACGCCCGCCTGATGGCCGCTTTGAACGAATCGCTCAGAACTATCCGGGTGGCGGACCAGGCCACGTTGCTGACCTTGGTGGGCCGGGAAGACGCCAATCTGCGGGCCATCGAGCGGGCGGTACCGGAGGCAGACATTCATGTTCGCGGGGATGTGGTGACCGTTCGCGGCGATGCAGGCCCGGCGGATGCGGCCGCAGCGCTGATCGGGGAACTGTTGTTGATCGCGGGTCGCGGCCATGAACTGGGCCCAGATGACGTGGCCCGGGTGGCTGGCATGCTGGAAGAAGTCGCCAAGGATGATGCCGCCGAACTACCCCGCGTTGCCCCCAGCGAAGCCCTGACCCAGTCGGTGTTGTCTTGGCGGGGCCGCACCGTCCGGCCCAAGACCCTGGGCCAAAAGCGCTATGTCGATCTGATTGAGGCCAACACCATCACCTTTGGGATTGGGCCGGCCGGCACCGGCAAGACCTACCTGGCTATGGCCAAAGCCGTTCAAGCTTTGCAGTCCAAACAGGTCACTCGGATTGTGTTGACCCGGCCCGCCGTGGAGGCGGGCGAACGGTTGGGCTTCTTGCCAGGCACCTTGGGAGAGAAGATTGACCCCTATTTGCGGCCGTTGCATGACGCGCTGGGGGACATGATGAACCCGGAACAGATTCCCCGGCTGATGGAGGCGGGCACCATTGAGGTGGCGCCATTGGCCTATATGCGGGGGCGCACCCTCAACGACGCCTTCATAATCTTGGATGAGGCGCAGAACACCACCCCTGATCAGAGGAAGATGTTCCTGACCCGGTTGGGGTTCGGCGCCAAGATGGTGGTCACGGGCGATGTGACGCAAACTGATTTGCCGGGCGGAGTTCGCTCTGGTCTACGAGTGGTCAGAGAGATCCTGACTGATCTGGACGGCCTGGCCATTTGCGAGCTGACCAGCCGCGATGTGGTCCGGCACCAGTTGGTCAGCCAGATCATCGACACCTGGGGCGCCTGGGATGAAGCCCGCCTGAAGACGAGGTCAAAGTGAGCGTCGAAGTTCTCAACGAAACCGAAACAGCCCTCGATGAGGCCGAATTCGCCGGCCTGGGCCGGTTCGTGTTGGACGCTTTGAACGTCCATCCCCAGGCCGAACTGGCTATCTCTTTTGTTGACCCGGCCACCATGGCAGACCTGCACGTGCGGTTCTTGGATGAAGAAGGCCCCACCGACGTGATGAGCTTCCCCATGGATGAATTGCGGCCTGGTGACGCCGGTAGCACCAGCGCCGAAGGCATTCTGGGTGACGTGGTGATCTGCCCGGATGTGGCCGCCGTCCAAGCCGCCGAGGCCGGCCACTCCATCGAAGACGAAATGCTGGTCCTGGCAACCCACGGCATTTTGCACCTGCTGGGCTTTGACCACGCCACCGAAGCCGATCAGAAGGAAATGTACGGACTGCAGCGCAAACTGGTCCTGGGCTTCTTGGCCAGCCGTGAGTAGGTGCTGACCGTGCCTTGGTGGGTATTGGTGTTGGCAGTGGTGATCGGGGTGGCGGCATCGGTCCTGACCGCCGCTGGCGAAGCGGCCCTGCAACGCCTGGGCCTGGCCGGGGACGATTCGCTAGCCCAGCTCCGCCCGAACCGGCGGGCCAGGATCGAAAAGCTGGCTGCCCAAGCGGCATCGGCCGTGCCGGCGTCCGCGTTCGCCAGGGTCTTCTTCCAAGTTTCAGCCGGCCTGGCGGTGGGGCTGACGATGGCGCGCCTGAGCGCCGGTTGGGCGGCCTTCGGCTGGGGGCTGCTGAGCGCCGTAGGCCTGGCGGTGATCGTGGCGCTGATCCGCCCACGGGCCCGGGCCAGCTCCGAACCGATCCGAATCCTGCGCTGGGCCGGCCCCTGGATGAGCCTGTTCAACTGGTTGCTGACTCCGCTTCATCCACTGCTACGCCGGTTGGCGCCACCCGGCATGCTGCTGACCCCAGATGAGTTGGCTGACCTGATGGAGAACGTGTCCACCACGGACGCCATCGAAGCTGAGGACCGCGAAATGCTGTCATCGGTGGTGGAACTGGGGCAAACCATTGCCCGGGAAGTGATGGTGCCCCGCACCGACGTGGTTTCGATCGAAGGTGACAAACCGCTCCACAAGGCCATGACCCTGTTCTTGCGATCCGGCTTCTCACGCCTGCCGGTGGTTGGGCCGGATGGTTTGGATGACGCCCTAGGCGTGGCCTACTTGAAAGACACAGCCTTGGTGTTGCAGGCCCGTCCAGCCGCCGCCGATGAGCCGGTCAGCTCGGTCATGCGGCCGGCCGTCTTTGTGCCCGAATCGAAACCGGCCGATGAAGTGCTCCGCGAACTCCAAGCACTCGGCACCCACCTGGCACTGGTGGTGGACGAATATGGCGGCGTGGCCGGCCTGGTCACCATGGAAGACGTACTCGAAGAGATAGTTGGCGAACTGCGCGATGAACACGACCCAGCCCCAGACCAGATGGAGCCGTTGGGGGATGGTGTGTGGCGGCTGCCCGCCCGCTTCGAGTTGGACGCCTTGGGTGAAGCCTTCGGCCTAGATTTGGATGATGATGATGTCGACACAGTTGGTGGTCTGCTGGCCAAAATGGTTGGCCGGGTGCCCATTCCCGGCAGCCAGGCGGAGGTCCAAGGACTGATCTTGACCGCAGAACGGACTCAAGGCCGGCGCAAACAATTGGCCACTGTGCTGGTCAGGCGGGCCATCAAGATCGACCCGGAGGATGACGAGTGACCAGCGAACCGCC
>JAIRTF010000072.1 GCA_031255075.1 Bifidobacteriaceae bacterium
GTTGGCCCGCTGTCAAAGCTGCGTGGCTCCATGTCCCTGATCCTGGCCGCCAAGCTGGCCCTGACCACGGACCCGCCCCGCTACCTAGAAGGCACAATCGCCGCGTTCAACCAGCTCAATGGCGCCAAGTTCGGCGCTTCAGACCATTCGCTGATTGCCGCCCACCTGATTGCTCTCCGCACCGAGCCCGCCGCCTATCCGCTGGCGGTGGAACGCACCCGCGCCTTCTACAACGGCCTGAAGGCCAACCACAGCCTGCTGACCGACAAAGATGATCTGATCGTCGCTGCGTTGCTGGCCCTGTCAGACGTGGATGTGCAACTGGGGGTCAACCGCATCGAAGAGATCTTCACCCAACTCAGGGACTCATTCGGCACGAATGGCGGCACCCTGCTCCTGGCTGAGACCCTGACTCTGGGTGGCGCCGGCTCTGAAGCGGTCAACCGGGCGTTGGCCCTACGGGAAGCGGTCCGCGCCGCCAAAGTGCGCGTCGACAAGAGCCCAACCACTCCGCTGCTGGGAGTCTTCGCGTTGCTGCCGGTGGCGCCAGAGGTCGTTGCCAATGACATTGCCGAGGCCCGCGACTTCCTCAAGGCACAGCGGGGCTTCGGCGCGTTGTCCATGGACGGCACCGAACGGCTGGGCCTGGCCGCTGCGATGGTCCTGGACGCTTACGCCGGCAAAGACCCAATCGTGGCGCCAGCCTTGGCTGCGGTGATTGCCGGAGTCATAGCCGCCCAAGCCCTGGTAATCCTGACGACCATCATGGCCACCAACGCCGCGACCGCCGCCTCCTCCTAGGCCCAGCCTGCCCGCGTGGACGATGCCGCGCGGGCGGCTTGGGGTCCAACGTTCGGCTTTGGTCGTTGAAGCAGGCGTCTATCAGGTGTTCTCTTGGCGCTCCGCTGGGGTCGAAACTGGTGTGCTGATCAGGTCAGCTTGGCCTAACAGCTGGTCAACGCTGGTTCGGCGCGGCCACCGGCCGTTTTCCCACATGGTGCGCCGGCGGCGCAGAGTTACCAAGTGCAGGATTACACCTATGGCCACCAGCAGGCCAGCGACTGGGACAAAGGCGGCAGAGCGGGTGCCAGTGGTGGGCAGATCCCGACCGGTCCCGGACTTACCGGAGCCGGAGCCGGTCTGGCCCTGGCCGGCATTCGGGTCACCGCCAGGGCTGGTGCCGCCGCCGGGAACGCCTCGGACCAAGAAAGTGGCCCGAACCGAACCGGACAGTACGCCAGCCACTTCCACGGTGTGCTGACCAGCTGGTGTGCCGTTCGGAACCGTCCAAGTGATCAAGGCTTGGCCGTTCTCATCGGCCGTGAACACGCCCAGTTCCAACGGATCTGAGTACATCACCGCGGTGATGTCTTCCCAGGGCTGGAAATGCTCCACCTGGGCTGACTGGGTTTCCCCTGGAGATACGTCCGGTACCAACAATTCCACCACTGGCAAACCAACCCGCCATTCGACTTCAGTCACGTTGCCGGCCTGGTCTGTTTCGGTGATGGTCAGCAGATCTCCAGGAGTTGCGGCTGGCGTCAGCGTGCATTGCCAAGCGCCACCGGCGGGCACCGTCAGTGAGCACAACGTGGCTGAATCCTGGTCTGTCACGGTGATCGAGTTGCCAGGCTCAGAACCGGAACCGGCTAAGGCGGCGCCATCGGATGGTTGCAGCCGCGGATCAGTTGGGGCCTCCCGGTCTACGGCCACCGCAGCCGGCTCCGACCGGTTGCCGGCCGCGTCATCAATGTGAGCATGCAACTGGACGCCATGCTCAAAGCCGGGCAGCTGGCAGGTGAAGCCGCCAGTCGGATCCACTGGGCAGCTGGCCACTTGGGCGCCATCGGCGGCGGTCAGGACCACTGCTGTGAGGGTGCCCGTTGCGGCATCGGCCAGGTCGGATTCGTGGACCGTGCCGGCCAACACTTCACCGGCTGATGCCCCCACCGTTGGGCGGGCCGGAGGTGTCCGGTCCTCAAAGCGAATGGACGCCGGCGAATGCTGGGTGATGGGCACACCATTGGCGGTCACCGTCACGGCGTATTCGCCGGGAGTGCGGGAGGTGAATGCCAGGTCCGCCACGCCATCTGGCCCGGCGGTCACTGTCACTTGACCGTCAATGGCTCCAGGTGCCACCGTGCCCGCCGGCACCGTGAACGTGACTTGGGCGCCGTCTAGAGCGTTGCGGTTGGCGTCCAGCACATAGGCCCGCACCACCTGCGTGTCCACGCCGTCAGCCGAAGCACTGGTGGCCGGCGCGCTCAGCCGGGACAAATCCGGGCCGGAGGCCGGCGCACCCGGCACAAACCGCACCGCCACCGAATACTGGCTGCCACCGGGCTGGGTGGCAACCGGCTGGTTGTCAACCGTGACGGAGACAGTGTGCACCCCAGCAATTGGACTGGTCACCAGGACGGTCGCCTGACCAGCCGAAGCACCGCCGCCGCCGGCGAACGGTATGGGAGTGGTCACCCCAGCAGGGGTGGTGAAGCTGACTATGCCGCCAACCCCGGGGGCGGGGCGGTTGTCAGGATCACGCACGGTGATGGAGACCTGATACGAATCCCGCTCATCAGCGATAGCCGCCTCCGGTGAGGCGTTGGCTGGGCTGCGTGTCACGGAGAATTCGGATTTGGCCGCATCCGGTATCACCTGGGCGAACAGCGCCACCGGGTAGGGGGCGGGGCTCAGCGAATCGCCCACCTGGGCCCGGACTGGGAATTCGCCCTCCACGAAGGAGATGGCCTGAACGGTGACCCGGCCATCAGGGCCGGAGGTGCCAACTGCGGCCTTGGTTCCGCTGGTTTGGAACACCGGCCCCTCACTGCCGGGGTATTGGAACTCAAAGCCCAACTCCACCCCGTTGACCGGGTTGCCGTAGGCGTCAACCGCTGTCATCCAAACCGGCAAGGTGGTGCGGCCGTTGGCGGCTGCCGGGCCGCCAACCGTCAATGTCTCCAGGGTGGCATTAGGCGCCACCGGCCCGGGTGTGAGGGTGGCGGTTTGGGTGGTGCCGAGTTGGTGGGTGTTGGTTTCGGCTTTGACTTGATGGGTGCCGGCCTGTTGGCTGGTGAACCCGGTCCAGGTCACTGAACCACCAGTAGCGGTCAACCTGGCCGCCTCGGTCCAAGCTGACTGGCCCTCCAACTGGTAGGAGAACACCACCTCAGTGGCCGGCAGGTAAGCATTACCCGCCTCATCAACCAAAGACACCGTCACCGGGTAAGGATCAGAATCAACCTGGCGGACCCCACCAACCACCGCGACTGTCGAATCGACATAAGACAGATCAGCGTTGACGAACCGGGCCGCTGCTGGGCCGCCATCCTCACTCAACGCCACATCCCCCACCTGGGCGGTCACCGGATAGGTGTTGACCGTTTGGGAAACCAACACCAAACTGGCCACACCATCACCATTGACTGGGCGGCTCACCTCACCACCAGATAGGCCACTACCAGGCAGGCCACCACCAACTACTTCCACCCCTGGTGGCACTGTGAACACCACAACCGCGTCAATGACCGGGTTGCCACCTCCGTCAGTCACATAGGCGTCAATGGTTTGTTGTTCACTCCCACCAGCCTTGGACGGCTCCAGAGGGGAAACCAACCGTGACAGACCAGGTCCAGCGACCGGGGTACCGGCCACGAACCGCAACGTCACTAGGTCACCGACTTGGCCGCCGCCAACCAAAGCTGTCACCGGCCAGTTCCCAACCTGTTGGCTGGACAACCCAACTGTGACAGTGCCTTCACTGGTGGTGGTGTAAGGACCAGGCCGGCTGAACAACACCGCTGGTGGTGCGTCAAAGGAGACCACCACACCCTCACCAACCAGAGCATGTTCAGAGGTGGCGTCCCTGACGGTGACCACTGCTTCGAACCAGCCAGACCCGTCAGCCGGTTGGGCACCGGTCGGGGTGACCTGCCAAGACGAATAGGCCGCAGAAGGACCAAACGCTTCGAAGTCGTAACTCTTTTGGCCTAGTTCCGCCTGGCCTATGCGGACCTTCAACAACACGGTCTCTACCTGGTTGTTCACCAGGTCTATGCGGACCTCCCCGGTGGGGGGTGAAGTGACTGTCACCAGGCGGCCACCACTAGGTGTGGTGGTGCCACCATCGACGGCGTCTGGGAACCAGGCACCAGTTGGGCCAACCAACTCGAAATCAACTGCTTGACCATTGACCGGGTTACCGAAGGCATCCACCACTGTTAACCATGCTGAATGGGGTGTGCCACCATCAGCGGCCACCGGACCATCCGAACCATCAAACAACAAACCAGACCTATCCACACTCACCGGCCCGGCCACGAACTGTGCCTCCTGACCGGAGCCGTCAACCGCCGTGCCGCCAATCTGGGCGGTGACCGTCCAAGGGCCGGCGCGGGTGACCTTCAGCTCGAATACAGCCAGGCCTTCTTCGGTGATCGCTACGGTCTCAGAAGGACCATCAAGCTCGGTGTCCCACATAGCGGTGAACAGCACTTGGCCGCCGGAGGCCAGGTTCCCGTACCGGTCCCTGGCTTCGACTTGGAACCGGTGGGAGTCTTCGTTGTTGGCTCGGACCACATCATCGGCGGTGAGCAAGGTCAACTGGGACCGGGCAGCCACAGCTGGTCCCGGCGTGTATACCAAATGCACTTGGCCGGCCCGGCCGGCCAATTCGGTGTTGTCCCCATCCATGACCATCTGTACTGAAACCCCGCCAACGGAGGCCTTCACCAAATGCGGGTCAGTGGCACTGGCAGCCACTTCGGTTGCCAAGTCCAACCAGGCGGCGCCATCGGGCCCCACCTGCACGCTCACCTGGGCTCTGCCCTCAACGCCAGTGGCGGTTTTCAGGCCAGCTGGTATCTCAAACAGAACGTCACCGGTGGTTACCCGGTTGCCGAAGGCATCATGGGCCCGGACACCAACCCGCTGGAATGTCTGGCCGTCAGCGGCAGCAGAGCCGCCCGGCTCCACCAACCATGAACCAAGGGCGGAAACCTCCGCCGCCACCACCTGCACGGTGACTGGATCGCCCAGCACCTGACCGTCCACGGTGGCCTGTACCTGGTAGGTCCCGGCCGAATCCGGGCTGAAGCCCTTCCAAACGGCCGTGCCCTCAGAACCATTGGTGGCCTGGCCCGCCGGGCTGAAGGACACATCCAAAGAGCCTTTGACGGAGAAGTCCACCGTCACCGACTGGGTGAACGGCTCGTCATCTTCCCCAACCAAATGGGCGGTCAAGGTGAACGGATCGGTGCCGGCTGTTCGCACAGCGGGAGCAGCCGTCAAACTTGAAGCCTCCGCGCTAAGCGGTGCGAACGGCGGAATGAAGACCACCGTGGCCTGGCCGTTCGTGTTCACCAGGTCCTGTTCGGTGGCATCCCGGGTGTTCCAAATGGTGAACCCTATTCCGCCGTCCTCATTGACCAAGTGGGCGGTCACCATCCTGCGGGCAGCCTGGTCGGAGTAGACATGAACCCAGGCCACACCGTCATCTCCAGTGGCGGTGCGGTACTGGGCTGAGCCATCGCCGCCTTCGGCCTGCAGTCCGGCTGACAGCCCAAAGATCACCGGCTGCCCGGACACGTTATTACCGTTGGCATCTCTGATCCGCACGCCCACCGGCAGGGTCAACTGGTCGGTGGCCCGCTGGGGATGGTCCGGTTCGATCAGCCAGGAATTGTCCGGCAAGGGTTGGCCGGCGGTAAAGGTGGCGTTCTTCGGCGAACTGGGGATTTCAGTGAATTCGCCGTCCTGCTCCACATAGGCACGCACCTGGTAGGTGCCAGCCTTGGTGGTGGACCAGTCCAGTTCTGCCACGCCGTCTGGGCCGGTGGTCACCGGCCCGCGGGTGGTCAGGTCGCTGCCGTCCAAGGCGGTGGTGAACTGAACAGGTACTCCGGAAACAGGGTTGCCTTTGCCGTCCCTGGCAGTTGCCCGCAGCCGGTGGGTGTCTGAGTTATTGGCCACCGGATTGGTCGCGACGGGCGCGATCTCGAACTGGGATTCCGAAGCGACCGCCGGGCCTGCTTCGAACCGGACGCGCACCTTGCCGTCAAATCTGACTTGGCCGGCGCCATGGTCCTCCCAGATGCGTACCAGTTGACCGTTGTCCACGTAGGCTTCCACCACATAGGCCTCGCCCGGAGCGTTGGCCAGTTTGGAGATCAAGTCGATTGATGCCACGCCGTCCGGCCCAGCCGTGACCTGCACCCTGTTCGGGCCGTCCAAACCTGGCTGTTCGGCCACGGACAGTCCACTCGGGATGATGAACTCCACTGAACCGCCCACCGGGTAGCCCCGGGCGTCAAACAGCATTGCCGTCACAGTGGCAACATCCGATTCGTTGGCGGTGACCGCTTCGAGTGGCTCCCACATGAATGATGTCCACGGGTAGGGCCCGGTCGGCGCGAATCTGACCTCAGCGCCGGAGCCGTTCACCGGGCCGTCATCAACCTCGGCGGTGACGGTCCACTCGCCAGCCAACTCGGTCACCAAGTTAAAGCTGGCTACGCCCTCGCTGTTGGTTCCCATGGTCACCGGCGTGCCCGGCGAATCCGCATGAGAGGCGGTGAAGCTAACGGAGGTAAAAGGTACGGCGTTGGAATGCTGGTCCAACACAGTGACTAGGAACTGGTGGCTTTGGCTGCCGTCCGCCAAACGAATCTGCTCGGCGGTG